>JAFUUV010000233.1 GCA_017471345.1 Ruminococcus sp. | reverse complement strand
TTTACTGCTCTGTCTGCGGCGAAGAACTGAGCCGAGAGACAAAGACGGTTGAAAAACTCCCGCATACACCTGCAGAAGCCGTACGCGAAAACGAAGTACCTGCTACCTGCACCGCAGAAGGCAGCTATGAGGAAGTAGTTTACTGCTCTGTCTGCGGCGAAGAACTGAGCAGAGAGACAAAGCCGATTGAGAAAATCGCGCATACTTCCGGCGAAGCCGTACGCGAAAACGAAGTAGCACCTACTTGTACAAAAGAAGGCAGCTATGAGGAAGTAGTTTACTGCTCCGTATGTCATGAAGAACTGAGCCGAGAGACAAAGACGGTTGAAAAACTCGCGCACACTCCTGCCGAAGCAGTACACGAAAATGAAGTACCTGCTACCTGTACCGCAGAAGGCAGCTATGACGAGGTAGTTTACTGTTCCGTGTGTCATGCGGAACTCAGCAGAACAGCAAATACCACTCCTGCCCTCGAACATGACTGGGATAATCCGGTATGGACATGGGACGGTACATCATCTGCTACAGCAGTCTTTACCTGTAAGCGTGACAGCAACCATCATCAGACGGAAACGGCTGCAATCACCTCCGCTGCCGGAACCGGTGAGAATGCCGGCTACATGGTTTACACGGCAACCGTCACGTTTAACGGCAAAACCTACAAAGACACCAAAAAGGGAGAAGCGATTGCTGCCAATTCCTTTACCCACAGTGACAATTTGGCGCATACCGACACTTATCTCTACCGTGTCGGCAACGGTAACACTGTCGCGCTCGGCACATTGTTCAAGGTAGTCGGCGCCGGCACTCCGAACGCATCCAATGTCAAGATTAAGGTCGAGGCAGTGGAGAATAATTCAAGTGTTAAGGGAACCGGAACCAATTTGGAATCCGGCAGCACCGGCAAGTGTGCCTACACCAAGAACACCTCCGACTGGGAAAAATCTACCCTCAAGTTTACCGGTGAAGGACCTGTCAAGGTCACCATCAGCGAGGACGACGGCGCAGCCTATACGCTCAACTTAGAGGTTGTGACAGGTAATAACTATACTGATGGCGCTACGCTCGGCAGCAGCGCAAGTATTGTTTTGCTCGGCAAAGTCAAGCTCGGTGCCAGCAGTGGTAAAAATCCTGCGTTGTCTCTCAATGGCAAGAACTTGTACGGCAACGGTTTTCAGATTGACGCGACCGGCAGCAATATCAGTACCCAATACCACGGAATTATACAACTGACAAATTCGAACATGGATAATGTCATCATCAGAGGTCCCGTATTCAACACACTGGGAGAAAATTACGGCGATGATTACTATGCTTCAACTGTTGTATGCGACGGCACCTCAAATTCGATAACCAATTCCTATATTACCGGCGCCGTTTCACCGCTTTGTATCAAGAGTGATACCACGGTTAAGAATTCGGTATTTTCCGGAGGATTTACCGCTAACATTTTAATTAAGAGCGGCAGATTAACGACGGAAAACGTCACCACCATCGGCAATGGCAAAAATCTCGGTATTGTGTTCGATATGAGTTGCGCAGGTGGCAGCACCATCACTCTTAACGGTACGCTGACACAGCATAACTTTATTGCTGAAAATACGAGTATATCCAACAAATTCGCCAAAGCTCTGAAAGACAGGATGTTTAACAGCGCTTATAGTCAGTATCAGTTTACATCCGGTAACACCAAGTACGTTAATGCCGGTATTATCTCTATGACGAGCGCAGTAGGAGCCGGACAAATTATTGATAACCGTACTGACAAAAAGAATTATTCCGGCAGCACTGCGTCTATGAGTATTCTCGGTATGACGGTCAACGGTTATGTTTACACGATGGAGAACACCGATCCCTCCATGCTGGAAACAAGCTATACCGAGCCTGCATATACACCGAGTGTTCAGGTTCCTTATCCTCCCGTATTTACATGGTCAGTCCCGAATGCTGACAATGTTGCCGCGGGCGGTGACAGTCATTGCTACAAGGATACCTACGGAGTTCTGCAAATTCAGTTCCCAACAGGCGGAAGCAAGACCATTAATCCTGCCTCGTATCAAACGTTTAAGAAGTACGGCGGTTCAACTGCTATCGCTCCTTCGTCTGTCAGCTGCATAAAGAATGCATCCGGTGCCACTGTTCCGGTTACAAACGGCAATATCACCTTTACCGAAGCAGGCGAGTACACCATTTCCTATCATTATAACAATGTGCCGGTATACGATCAGGAGCTCGGTACGACGACGGTGACAGATTATACAAAGACAATCAAGGTCAACGTCGCAGTGAAAAAAGCTGCGCCCAATGCGGTGATTACGGTTTCATCCAACACCGGTACGATGATCTGGGGCACAGCAGGTTCCGCCTTTGACCGCGATTATATACCTGCGGCTCAGATTTTTGACGGTATGACCATCACGGATTATGATGATGACGGTAATCCTTATACGGTACTGGATGGCAATAATCAGGCAGCATTTCTCAACCGTATTGCCTCCGTTGTCGCTGACAGTGACAACAAGACCGGATTCACCATCAACTTCCCGGACGGCACCAAGCTGTACATCAAGTGCACGGCGCCTTATAACAGCGGTACCTTGGAATTCAAGAAGTATAACAACAAGTTCCTGATGTGTGGCACCAAAGCGTACAATAATCCGACAGCGGCGACATGGTACGTTACTTCTTACACCTATACCGGACGTAATGGCGCTGCGGTCAGCTATACAACAAGGCGTGGGTTTGTTTCGACAACTGATTCGACAAACTATAGCCTGAGCAATTTGAGCTCCAACAAATTCCTGATGTTCGACGCACAGGGCGGCACTGTCAGCCCGAGCTACACCGGCACCTCTCCGGCAACGCTGCCGGAGGCTACCCGCGAGGGCTACACCCTTTTGAACTGGAACACCAAAGCAGACGGCTCCGGTACAGCGAGAAACGCCGGTACAAGCATGAGCTTCTCCTCCACAACAACTTTGTATGCCATCTGGGCAGAGAATGTGGAAGTGACCTTTGAATCAGAGGGTTCGACGGTAACGACTATCTCCGGTGGCGCAGGAACAAGCAAAACGCTGCCGACTGCTACACAATCTACGCAGTGGCTCGAAGGCTGGTACACCGAAGAGGACGGCGGCAAAAAGATTGGCAACGCCGGCGACAGCTTTACCGTTCCTCAAAAAGATACCACCTATTATGCGCACTGGAATCCCAAGTACGTTGTTTCCTACAACGCAAACGGCGGTACTGTTTCCACCGATAGCGCAGTTTATGAAGGCACCGCGCTGACACTGCCTGCACCCACCAACGGTTCCAAGACCTTTGAAGGCTGGTACACCGCTGCTTCGGGCGGCACTAAGATTGGCGCCGCAGGCGACAGCTACGTTCCTACCGCGAACATTGAGCTGTTCGCGCAGTGGTCGGATAATATTCTTGTCACCTTCAACGCCAACGGCGGCACCGCAGGCACCAATAGTGCTACCTATGACCGTGTTACCCCAATCACCCTTCCCACCGCGACGTGGGCAGGTCATCAGTTTAACGGCTGGTTTACCGATGCAACAGGCGGCACCAAGGTCGGCGATGCCGGCGACAGCTACAGTCCTGCCGCGAACATTGAGCTGTTCGCGCAGTGGAGGGCTTACACCGTCACCTATAAAGCCAACGGCGGTTCTGTCAGCCCTGAAAGCGCGAGCGCAGGAGACAATGGCGCCGTCACGCTGCCGACTCCGACACGCACCGGCTACACCTTCAACGGCTGGTTTACCGAAGCTTCGGGCGGCACCAGGATTGGCAACGGCGGCGTCAGCTACACACTGACCGAGGACATTACCGTTTACGCGCAGTGGACATTACAGACCTTCACCGTTACAATTAATGCCGGTACCGGTGGTTCTGTTAGTCCGAAAACTATCAGCAATGTTCCATATGGCGCCACTGTTTCCGTAAGCGGCAGTCAGTTAACCATTAACGGAACAACCGTAAAGGCAACCGCTAATAGTAACTATGAGTTTACTCAATGGAGCGTTTCCAACGGTGCAACCATCACCAAAGATACACCGATAACAGCTTCGTTCAAATCCACCTCCAGCGGCTGTGTTCCCTCCGGAACCATGATTACCATGGCGGACGGCTCTCGGAAGGCTGTTGAAGATTTGACAGAGGATGACCGCGTGCTTGTATTCAACCACGAAACCGGCAAATTTGAGGAGCAAGGCATCATCTTCTATGAGGCGGACGGAGTGGATGACTACAAGGTCATCAACCTTTCGTTCTCCGACGGCAGCGTTACTCGCCTGATTAACGAGCACGGTTACTTTGACCTCGACCTGATGCAGTATGTCTATATCCGCGAGGATAATTATACCGACTACATCGGTCACCGTTTTGCAAAGACGGTGCCGACAGATGACGGCTATGACATCGAGAGCGTAACCCTCACCGACGCATGGGTCACCGAGGAGCACACCGGATGCTTCAGCTTCCCGAGTACGTATTGTCTCAACTTCATTGCCGACGGATTCCTGTCTATGCCCGGCGGTATTGACGGTATGTTCAACTTCTTCGACTACGACGAGAACTTGAAGTATGACGAAGCCGCCATGGCAGCGGATATCGAGACCTACGGTCTGTTGGATTATTCGTACTTTGAGGAATATCTCACCTACGAAGAGTTCTCCGCTTATCCGGCACAATACCTGAGCGTCGCGCTCGGCAAAGGTCTGATGACGCAGGAGCAGCTTGCATATCTGATTAACAGATATGTCGTAGAAAAACGCTGATAAATCACTAACCATCGTCGCGGGGCGTACTATACGTCCCGCGACATATGATATTCTGTCAATAAAACATATCACAAATTGGAGATTCTTATGAAACATCTCTCCGCGCTTTTGTGCGCGCTGATTCTTATTTTGTCTATTCCCGTTATCGCTCACGCGGAGCAGGACGTCTACACCGAGGGCACGCTTTATTACACCATCGGCGACGAGACCGTCACCATCGTGGGCTGCTTCGGCAAAAAAACCGAGGTCACCGTTCCGGCGAATATTGCCGGTTATCCGGTCAATACCATCGCAGCCGGCGCGTTTACGTCAAACCGGTATATCGAGAAACTCAATTTGCCCGATACCATCACCGCCGTTGAGACAGGCGCCATTCCTGAAAGCGTCCGCGTGATTTATAACGCCAACACCGACCATCCGCAGGATTTTCCCACCGATCTCATCACCGGAAAGGAACCGGTTCTCGTTCCGGAACAGCCGAAGGGTACGCAGCCCGCAACGTCCGCGGAGCAAAAAAACAATCCGTCAGAGCATCAACACTCCGCCGTAACGTCCAATTCCGGCGGCGACCGTGTTCTTGAGGGTGATGTGGTTGATGACGATGAGCCTGCACAGGGAACGGCAGGAGCGTCGGCTGCTTCTCAAGCTTCCGGCACAGCCGGCTCTGCTTCATCCGCACCCTCCGCGTCACAGCCTTCCGTCTCCGCGACGGATTCGCCTGCATCCACTGCGTCGGCAGAGCGGCAGACAACCGCTGATTCCGCGAATCAGGAAGCGTCCGGCGGCGTACCGATATGGCTGATTGCGGGAATCGCGGTGATTGTTGTCGCCGGCGCCGTCACTGCTTTCTTTATCATACGCAAAAAGAACAGCGGCAATCGGCAGGAAAAGCCCTGACCGAAGCTGTAACTCTATTGGAAAAGGGGTAATCCGAATGAATAAAATGATCCGCTTGATGCTCTCTCTGTTCGTGCTCGTTCCGATTTGCGCGCTGCCTGTTCATGCCACAGCAACAGAGCAAACCTTTTTCGCGGTGGGGGCAGGGGACAACATCAGCGAAGGCGACGTCTGGGACGATGATGACGACGACATTACCCATTATAGTCTGCACGTGAACGGCGAGTTTTTTTCTTCCGATAAGCTGATCATCCGCTGCGGCAGCGGTACGGCTCAATTCAATCCCGAAAGCAACACGCTTACGCTGAACAATGCCACGCTGAGCAAAACACCGACAAAGGGGAATTTCTACGCGGATTCCGCGATTGGCTCCGCGCTTTCGGATTTGACGGTTGTATTCAACGGAAAAACAGTCTATGACGCAGGCAATACCGATAACTATTTTTTCCGTTCCACCTCATCCGTGACTTTTACCGGAAACGGCATCGTTGAGATGGTTCAGGACGGCGCGGACGGAAAGAAGCCTGCCGATGTGAAAATTGATGTCAACGGCGACATCTTCGCTGACAATGTGCAGCTGGAGCGCTTCGTTGTACCGACCGCCAAAAAAGGAAATCTGCATATTCAAAATGCCACTCTGACGCAGTGCGAATTAAGCGTGTCAGGCGAAGCCGTTCTGGATGATGTCACGCTTGATAACTGCAAATTGTATGCGGAAAATCAACTCACCATGAATGGCTGTACAATCCTCCCTTCAAACGGGCTGCTTGATGGGTGTACGAAATTAAAAAGCCTTACCATCGCTGCCAATCAGTTCGGCGGTGACGACGATTCCGGTTGGCAGCAAAGCCTGTTCGGCGACAAATACCTGACACAGCTGAGAATCTATGTGCCCGTCGAGGAGGTCTACCGCTTTCAGCAAGCCCTGCCGGCGTACAAATCTCAAATTTTCGCCGACGGACCTGCTTTGCTCGGCGATGTTGATGGTGACGGAACGATTACCGTTAACGACGCCACAGTTATTCAGAGATATGCCGCGGAATACGCGCTGCCGATTGCCGATATCATCCAACAGCGCGGTGATGTGGACGGAGACGGTCAAATAACGGTTGTCGATGCCACGCTGATTCAGAAGTATCTCGCCGAATACATACTTTCCTATCCCGTCGGAAAACCGATGGCGTAATACAATCTCAAGGATGACATGAAAAGGATAGGATAGGAGCAGTTCTTTACTTAACGCTGTCATCCCGACTTACGTGGAGGGATCCCCTTGTCAGAGACGAGCGGTTTGTCGCGGAAGGGGATTCCCACACCTCATGTACGTTCATCACTGCCTGAAAGACTTGCGCCGATTTGTTCCATGTGATTAGAAAAAACCACCAAAACCACTTGCCAAAGTCAGTCACTTTCGTGTATAATAATAGCATTATACAATGAGGGGCAGATAAAGATGTTTGATGCGGTGATGCAATTCTTTAACAAAGTAGACGATGTGATGTACTATCCCATCCTGATTATTGTGCTGGCGGCGGCAGGTTTGTTTTTTACCTTCCGGACACGTTTTGTGCAGCTGCGGCTCTTCGGTCAGGCGTGCAAGCTGATTGTCGAAAAGCCCTCCGGCGCGCAAAAGGTTTCCTCCTTCCAGGCGCTCATGGTGTCCACCGCCTCGCGTGTCGGCACCGGCAACATTGTCGGCGTTGCCACCGCTATCTGTATCGGCGGTCCCGGCGCGTGCTTCTGGATGTGGCTGATGTGCATCATCGGCGCTTCCTCGGCTTTTATCGAGAGTACCCTCGCGCAGATTTTCAAGCGCCGCAATCCCGACGGCACCTGCTACGGCGGTCCTGCTTATTATATTGAAAAGGTCGCGAAGTCCGGCGTCGTTTCGGTGATTTTCTGCGTTTTTCTGATTGCGACCTACGCCTTTGGCTTCAATCTGCTTTGTTCCTACAATCTGCAGTCCTCGTTTGAGATTTATGATTTTTATCATCCCACATGGTCTCCCGTCATCATCGGAGCGGTGATTGCCGGCGCTGTGGCGCTCTGCCTGTTCGGCGGCGGCAAGCGTATTATCGGTATCACCGAAAAGCTTGTGCCGTTTATGGGACTTGGCTATGTGCTGGTGTCGCTGATTGTCATCTTTACCCATGTCGGCAACATTCCGCAGACCTTTGCCATGATTTTTCAGGACGCCTTTGATTTCAAAGCGATTCTCGGCGGTCTGAGCGGCTCCTGTCTTGTTTACGGAATCAAGCGCGGTCTCTATTCCAACGAGGCCGGCGTCGGTTCCGCGCCGAACGCCTCTGCCTCCGCTGACGTCACCCACCCCGTCAAGCAGGGCTTGGTACAGACAGTTTCGGTTTATATTGACACCATGCTTCTGTGCACCGCCACCGCGCTGATGTGTCTCAGCTCCGGCACAGAGTTTACCCCCGATTTGTCCGGCGCGGCGTACGTGCAAAACGCGGTCTCCACGATTTTCGGCGGCTTTGGCCCCATCTTTATCACGATTGCCATGGTGCTGTTCGCGTTTACAACGCTGATTGGCAACCTGTATTATGTGGACAACGCGCTGATTTACTTAAATAAGAAGAAAAAGCCGTCAAAGCTGTTTATGAACCTGTTTTATGTCGGCTGCGTCGCAGTGGTCTTTGTCGGCGCGCTGATTCCGATGGATTTCGCGTGGACAATGGCGGATATCACCATGGGCGGCATGACGCTGATCAACATTCCCTGCTGCTTGCTGTTGTCCGGCGTCGCCATCCGAGCGCTGCGCAACTTTGAGTCGCAGAAAAAACAACGGCTGAATCCGCATTTTCACGCGCGTGATATCGGTCTGAATGACGCGGACAACTACTGGCAATAATACATCACGGTTGTTTTGGCGTTATCGCTTGCATATGATATGAAAAGGAGGCGAGGGCATGGCAAAATCTGTTACCACCACGTATACCATCCATTCCGAGCGGCTGCGCAGTCCGCTGAAAATCGCGCTGATTGCGGATTTACACGAACGCCGTGCCGTTGATATCCTCAACCGCCTGCGTGCCGCGCAGCCGGATTTGATTGCGGTTGCCGGCGATACGCTCGAGCGTTATCGTGACGACCGCTACGCGTCCACCGTCAAGCGGCGTTTCAATCCGCTGCGGTGGCTGATTGTCAATATCATTTACTATGTCAACTATGCCGCTACCATGCTGCGCCGCGAGCGCAGCCGCCCGAGTAAGGAGTACGCCTATTCCTTTTTGCGGCAGGCGGCTGACGTCGCGCCGGTTTTTCTCAGTCTCGGTAATCATGAAACCGGCATTATGCCGGAGGACAGAGATTTTTTTCGGGAGAACAATATCCACTGTCTTGACAACGAGGATATGGAGTTTGCGGTCAACAGCAACTTCATAGTCATCGGCGGACTTTCCGAGGAGTATGACGAGGCGTGGCTGCATCGCTTTGCGCAGAAGGACGCGTTTCGTTTGCTGCTGTGTCACAATCCCTCGTACTATGATTTAATGGTAAAGCAAACGGATATCGACCTTGTCCTTGCCGGACACAACCACGGCGGTCAGATTCGCATCTTTGGCAAAGGCGTTGCCGGAGCAGGCGGCAGGCTCTTTCCAAAGTACGATAAGGGCGTGTTTGATGACCGCCTTGTCGTATCGGCAGGCTGCGCCAATACAGCCGCAATTCCGCGCATCAACAATCCGCGCGAGCTGGTGATAATTGAATTGAAAAAAATTTGAAAAAATTCTAAAAAAGGTATTGACTTTTTTAGAAATCCATGGTATTATATCTAAGGTCGCTGAGAGATAAGGCAAACGCGAAAGCCAAAGCAGAGGCGACACGGCATAATTGAGGGAGTTTAGCTCAGCTGGGAGAGCATCTGCCTTACAAGCAGAGGGTCACAGGTTCGAGCCCTGTAACTCCCACCAAGGTTATGGCCCGGTAGTTCAGTTGGTTAGAACGCTAGCCTGTCACGCTAGAGGTCGACGGTTCGAGCCCGTTCCGGGTCGCCACTTTTGCCTCTGTAGCTCAGTCGGTAGAGCAGGGGACTGAAAATCCTCGTGTCGATGGTTCGATTCCGTCCGGAGGCACCAACAATTTGCGGATGTAGCTCATCTGGTAGAGCGCCACCTTGCCAAGGTGGAGGTAGCGGGTTCGAGCCCCGTCATCCGCTCCAAAAAACAAAAAGACACCCATCGGGTGTCTTTTTTTGTTTTGGAAAACGGATAGGGGATGAGAAGGTGCACAGAATGAAAAAACAGTCCGCACTTGCGCAGCGCTGGGATTCCCTTGATAGGACACCATCGGTTGCTGCCGACCAATCGGGATGACAGTCTGTAGATGATTACGAAATAATTAATCATTTAGATTCACGTGTGCCGCTTAGCGGCAAGGCTTGACGCGTTGCCGGATTCATGTTATATTTTAAATGGCTTAAATTATGAAGGGATGGAAGCTTATGAAATTATTCTCAAAGGTGACAGCGCTGGTGCTTGCTGTCGCTGTTTCCGTCAGCACCGGTATGACGACGGCTTTTTCCGCACAAACCGAAGCGGACAGCGCTCCTGTCTGCAAGGGCGTATATTATTCCTGCTCCGGAAACGGCATATCATCAGACAGTGCCGACCGCATGGATGATTACGTGTATTCCGACGACTATTTCCGAGCGCCTTCCTCGGCGTATAACGCGCATCTCGCGTCGATGAGCATGGCGGTCAGCGAAGCCTCCGGCAGCAGCTCCCGTGCGAAAGCTGCGCAGCAGAGCCGCAATCTCACCGCGTTGTTGGAGGATATCGGCTTTGCGGATATCGCGGTCAATCAGGATTATGGCGTCAAGCCGACCGTAAATACCGCAGCCGTTGCCTGCGCGCATAAGCAAATCACCGACGGCGGCAAAAGCTATACGCTCATAGCGCTGATTCCGCGCAGCGCCGGATATGGCGCCGAACTGGGAAACAGCGTTCTCTTCGGCACCAAAGGTGACGCTGCCGGTTATTCCGCGGCGTCCGCTAAGGCGCTCAGCTACCTGCGCGAGTATATTTCTCAATACGGCGTACAGGGAGACATCAAAATATGGACGGCAGGATTTGACCGCGGCGCCGCCATTGCCGCTCTTGCCGCGAAATCGCTGATTGACAACCCCAAGGGCGCCCTCGGTGAAGCGGTGAAACTGACTCCCGAAAACCTGTATGCCTATACCTTTGGTACGCCTGCTGCCGCTGACAGCAAACAGAATCTTGCTGAGGAGAAATACAGCATGATTTATCATCACATCAGCGACGCGGATCTTTTATCCGCGATACCGCCTGCAGAGATGGGCTTCGGACGGTGCGGCACGGTTAAAATCATCAATGCGAAGGCAAACAAAAAGCGCATGAAGCAGCTCCTTGCCGTCTGCAGCCCCGAGGTATACAACGACTATGTCGGAGGGAACAACCCCGATGCCTTTCAGCCGAAGCGTGTCACCTCCTCCGGTTCGATTGTCAATGATACCGGTTCATATATTCCTAATGACGTGAGTGAATATATCAGCGGCATGAGTCAGTATCTGGCACGGTTCAACAACGGTCGGTCGGGCTTCTCCGCCGGTGCGGAACAGCCGTTATCCGCCGTGTTGGCGTACTATGGCGGTCTGACCAAGGACAAAGCCAACACGTTTGTGAACTCCGTCGGTGACAATAAGGATACCATCAATGGCGTCATCTCGATGTACGCGTATTTTATGAAGCTGAAATCGTCCGGTCAGCTCCTGACCTCAGCGCAGCAAAAGGCTGCCTTATCCGCAGCCGACGCGGCGGATTTCAGCGACAGAGAGCTTTACGAGATTTTACTGCGTTTGGTGCGTTACAAAAGCTCTTCAGCCGATTCCATTCTCAATGACGCCTCAGGCTATTTGAAAAATGTCCTGACCGCAGCCATGAAAGAAAGCGGCGCGACAACCACGCAGATTTCCTCGGTTACCGCCACGAAAAACATGAAGGCGCTGTCACATTTTCTGTCCTGCCTGTTTTTCGGCAATGGCTGGCAGAGCAAGGAGACAGATCCCTACAATTTCCTTGACAATGAGCAAGTCAAAAACGCTGTGACGCTGCTGGAAAATGCCGGCGTTCTCTGCAGCGACCACCGCAGCGAAGTGCTGCTGTCATGGCTCAGAGCCAACGACAGTTATTATGAGGATTACGCGCCGATGACCGACGCGCAGCGTACCGGCTACCGGAGAGTATATCTGACGCCCTCCGACGGCACTTCTGTCAGCGGTGAAATCTTCAACGCGGCAGGTGAAAAGGTCGCGCAAATCAGCGACGGTGTGCTTGCGGAAAGCGCCGACGAATGGATTGGTTATACCGCTGCCGACAACGGCGGTTTCCTGCGCCTTCCGGTTGATGAGGACTATCGTATGGAACTCCGTGCCGGCGCGGCGTACACGCTCGGTGTGGGGATTGACGAATATGGCTGCGAGGCGGCAAAGGCGACGACTGTCCTTTCGGAGAGCTTAGAGGTTCCCGAAAAGGCGGTTGTGACGGTCAACCTGCCCGCGCTCGCGGAAGGCGACGCTATTCCCTCGGATGCTGCCTACACGGTCACGGTTGCCGTGCCGCGCGAAACCTGCATACTGGGTGACGCGAACGGCGACGGCGAGATTACGGTCGATGATGTGACCACCATACAGCGGCACGTTGCGGAAATGCAACTGCTGAACGGCGCGGCACTGGTTGCCGCCGACGTCAACAGCGACGGCACGGTGACGATTGACGACGCGACGATGGTGCAAAGGTACCTTGCGGAGTATGAGGTAGACGCTCCCATCGGTGAACCAAAGTATTATACATGATAAAACCCCCCTGCAAAGGCTTCGCAGCCTTTGCAGGGGGTTTGCTGTTCACGGAGATTATTCCGCCTGAATCTTGACGAACTGCTCCTGCATATATTCGTACACCTCGGGGTCGAGGTTGCCGAATACGTAGCACTTGTCGAGATATTCGTCGCTGGGGAAGGTCAGCTCGCTTTCCTGGATATCCTTATCGAGCAGCTTCACCGCTTCGTCGTTGGCGCAGCCATAGCGCAGGTACTTGCAGTTTTCCGCCGCGATTTCGGGCTTCTGCATGAAGTTGATAAACTTCTCCGCGTTCTCCTTGTTTTTGCTGCAGGTCGGAACGCACATCGCGTCGTAGAAGAGGTTGGAGCCGTAATCGGGGAGACAGTAGTCCAAATCCTCGTTTTCCTCCATCATCATCGCGATATCACCGGCGTAGTACGGCGCAATCGCGGACTGTGAGGTCTCCATCTCGGTAAACACCTGATCCATGACGTATTTTTTCAGCAGCGGCTTTTGCTCACGCAGCTTGACGCACGCCTTGTCGATGTCCTCCTTGGTGCAGTTGGAGGGATTGATGCCGATGGTCTGCATGGCAATCGCCATCGCGTCGCGGCTGTTGTTGAACATCAGGATATCGCCCTTGAGGCTTTCGTCCCACAGCGCGTCCCAGTTTTTGGGCTCATTTTTCACCTTGGTTTTGTTGTAAACCAGCGCGGTCACACCCCACTGATAAATGACGGTGTACTTGCCGTCGGGGTCGCAGTCGAGGTGCTTGAAGCGGTCGTTGATGAGCTGATAGTTGGGGATATTGTCGTAGTTCAGCTCCTCCAGCATCCCCTCCTTAATCAGCTTGGTGACCATATACTCCGAGGGAATGACCACGTCGTAGCTGACGTTGCTGTTTTTCAGCATATTGTAGAGATCCTCGTTGGTTTCGTAGGTGGTACAGTTGACCTTGATGCCGGTTTCCTTCTCGAATTCATCAAAGACGTTCATCAGACCGTCCTGACCTTCGGCGAAATAATCGCCCCAGCTGTACACGTTGACCTCTCCGGCGTCTTTACTGCCGCAGCCGGCAAAAAGTGCCGCTGTGGAGCACAGCATCACTGCGCTGAGAATAATTGCTAAGATTTTTTTCATGACCTAATCCTCCTTATTAATGAAAGGGTACCTCTGAAAACACAGGGTTGTTCGCGGGTGCCCGAGAGTATGAATGAAATCAATTCATGGTTTTTCTTTTTTCCTCGCGGCGGTCGCGGATATTAATCAGCACCATAACCACGATAATCACGAGAAACAACAGCGTAGAAAGCGCGTTGATGGTCGGCGGAATCTTCCTGCGCAGCATACTGTAGATTTCGGTGCTGAGGTTTTGGAAGCGCGCGCCCTGTGTGAAGTGCGTGATGACAAAGTCATCAATGGAATAAGTGAAGCTGATCAGAGCGCCGGAAACAATGCCGGGCATCAGCTCGTGAATGACAACCTTGAAGAACGCCTGCACCGGCGTACAGCCGAGGTCAAGGGCGGCGTCGTAGATGCTGGTGTCCATGCGGCGGATACGCGGCATGACATTGAGCACCACAAAGGGCACGCAAAAGCTGATGTGCGACAGCAGCACCGTCACAAAGCCCATCTCGAAATGAAACAGCACGCCGAGGAAGGTGAACAGCAGCATCAGCGATACACCCATGACGATATCGGGGCTGATAATCGGGATGTTGGAGAAATTTTGTACCACCGCGCGGGTTTTGCCGCGCAGATTGTGGATGCCGATGGCGGCAGCCGTGCCGAGAACCGTCGCGAGCACGGCGGCAAGCACCGCGATCAGCAGGGTGTTGGTCAGGGCGTTCATAATGCTGCGGCTCTTGAACAGCTCGAAGTACCATTCAAAAGTAAAGCCGCCCCAAGCCGCCGAACGGCTCTTGTTGAACGAATAGAAAATCAGTACGGCAATCGGAGCGTACATGAACACCATGATGATACCAATGTAAATTTTGGTGAGAACACCGGATTTCTGTTTCACGCAATCGCCTCCTCATCACCGAATTTGTTCATCAATACGAGGAACAGCAGAATAAATACCATCAGCACCAGCGACAGCGCCGCGCCGATGTGGTTGTTGGTAAAGAAGATTTTGTCGATGACGTCACCAATCATGATGTCGTCGGTGCCGCCGAGGTACTGCGCGACGACAAAGGTGCTCGCGCTGGGCACAAATACCATCGTAATGCCCGAAATCACGCCCGGGATGCTCAGCGGCAGAATCACGCGGCGGAACACCGATGCCTTGTTGGAGCCTAAGTCCTGCGCCGCCTCAATCAGGCTTTTGTCGATTTTGCCCATGACGGTGTAAATCGGCAGCAGCATAAACGGCAGGTATTCGTAGACCATGCCGACCACCACCGCGGCGGTATTGTTGCTGTAGTCGCCGTGGATGCCGATGGCGGACAGCAGGGTATCCAGCGGACCGCCGTTTTGCAGCAGCAGCACCCACGCGTAGATACGCAGCAAAAAGTTCATCCACATCGGAATCATCATCAGCATAATCACCGTTTTCTGGGTAGATGGGCGCATCTGGCAGATGATATAGGCGAGGGGATAGGCAAGCAGCAGACAAATCACGGTGGAAAGCAGCGCGATCCACAGCGATTTCAGAAAGATGTTGGTGTACTGAAACGCGGAGACAAACGCGTCTACCGAAAAGCAGCCGCTGTTGTCGGTGAAGGCTGTCACGCCGATCATCACCAGCGGAATCATCGTAAACACCAGCATCCAGACGATGTACGGAAGAGAGAGCAGCTTGGATTTCATCACTTCTCCTCCTGCGCGGCGTTCACCGTCTCAAAGGTCGCCTTGGAAAAATCAAAGCTGAGCGGCACGTAGGTCGCCACCTGCTCGTCGGTATCGCTGAGCATCAGCCACTTGCGCTCGTCGGATTCGAGGATAATCTCGTTGTGCTCGCCCTTGTAGACGACCGACTCGATGTACACGTCCTGCAAATCGCCCATGCCGTCGCCCGCCAGCGAGAGCGCCTCGGGCGGCAGGGTGATGCGCAGCGCCGTGCCCTCGGGATAGAAATGGCCTTCCACCCTGACAGTCTCGTCCTCAAGCGGAAACTCAAAGTAATTTTCTTCCTCGCTGCCATAACCGACAACGGCTTCAATCACATTGTCATAGAAGGGCAGCAGCTTGTTCATAATCTGGATATTAAAGGGAACGACGCTCAGACCGACAGTGGTACCGATGGCGGCGCTTTTGGTGGAGTGCACCAGAATTTCACACTTGCCGCAGCGCACGCTCATCTCGTAGTGCACGCCCTTGAAGGTGACCTTTTCGACCACGCCGGCAAGCTGTCCCTCCTCCACGGAGGTGATGTTGATATCCTCGGGACGAATCACCACATCCACCGGCGCGTTTTTGCCGAAGCCCTTGTCCACGCAGGGCAGCTCCTTGCCGAGAATCCGGATGCGTTGGTCGGCAATCATGGTGCCGTTGAGGATGTTCGCCTCACCGATGAAATCCGCGACAAAGGCGTTGACCGGCTCGTTGTACACTTCCTCCGGCGTGCCGATTTGCTCAATCACGCCGTTGTTCATCACCACCACGCGGTCGCTCATGGTCAGGGCTTCCTCCTGGTCGTGCGTGACATAGATAAAGGTGGTTTGCGTGCTGCGCTGAATTTCCTTGAGCTCCAGCTGCATATCCTTGCGCAGCTGCAAATCCAGCGCGCCGAGCGGCTCGTCCAGCAACACAATCTCCGGGTCGCATACCAGCGCGCGCGCGATTGCCACACGCTGCTGCTGACCGCCGGAGAGCTTTTGCACCGGCCGCTTTTCGTAGCCCTTGAGGTCAACCACGGCGAGCATCTTTTTGACCTTTTGTTTTATTTCATCCTTCGGCAGCTTTTTCAGCTTCAAACCGAAGGCAACATTATCATATACATTTAAATGGGGGAACAGCGAGTATTTTTGAAAAACCGTATTGACATTTCGCTTGTGCGGCGGCATTCCGTTAATACGCGTGCCGTCAAAGATGACGTCTCCGCTCTCCGGATTCACAAATCCGCCGATAATCCGCAGCGTCGTTGTCTTTCCGCAGCCGCTGGGACCGAGAATCGTGACGAATTCCTTTTCGTGAATGTCAAGATTGATATGGTTGAGAATCACCTCTCCGTCAAACCGGACGAAGATATCCTTTAAGGAAACGATGACCTTATTCGATGTCTGTTCCATCTATGCACCCCTGTTCTGTTATTTTTTTGGATTTTGGAGCATATGCGTCTACAAAACCATCTTAGATTATATTGCAACTATACCTAAAAGTCAAGGAAATTATCATTTTCGGGCGGCAGCAGAAAAAAACGCGGAAACCGGCGGAAAACAGAGATTGAAACCGATATTTTTTTGTGGGTTGACATTGCTGTCGAATTATCCAAAAACCATTGCATTTTTGTGCATAATATGGGTGTATAAAAAAATTCACAAAATTTTTGTTATTAATTTGTAATAAAAACCATATACTTTTGTTTGTTGATTTGCTATAATAAGAATGAACTATTATGAAAGGATGGTTTTTGGATGAAAATGTTCAGAAAACTCGTAAGCATCGTTGCAGCGGCGACAGTGCTCACCTCCTCTCTCGCGTTTACGTTTTCTGCCGGCGCGGCGACTCAGCCTGCCGAAACAGAAACCGCTGCGGACGCCAATCTGCAGTCAGACGTTCAGAAGGGCGTGATCCTGCACGCATTCAACTGGTCTTACAACGCAATCAAAGAAAAACTGCCTGAGATTGCGGCTGCGGGCTACTCTACCGTACAGACCTCACCTGTGCAGCAGCCCAAGGACTTTGGCCTCTCGACCGACGTAGCCGGTCAGTGGTGGAAGCTCTACCAGCCCGTCAGTATGCAAATCGCGCAGCAGTCATGGCTCGGTACCAAGGCGGAGCTGACCTCCCTTTGCTCCGAGGCTGACAAGTACGGTATCAAGATTATCTGCGATATCGTATCCAACCACTTCGGAAATGAGACCGAGATGTCTCCCAACTCGCTCAGCGAGCAGGTCAAGACCTATCAGCCTGATTTCTACAACAACCGTTCCACCTACTTCCGCAGCAACAACCTGAATCCGGATGACAATTCTGTCCAAAAGACGGTTCAGGGCCACGTTTCCAATTGTCCTGACCTCAACACGGGCAACTCTGCTGTGCAGCAGGCTGCTCTCAATCTGCTCAAGTCGTGCATCGACTGCGGTGTTGACGGCTTCCGCTTCGACGCAGCCAAGCACATCGAAACCCCCAGCGACGGCTCCTACTCTTCTCAGTACTGGCCTGTCGTCGCCAACGGCGCCAAGAGCTACTATCAGCAGAAAACAGGTAAGAACCTCTTCATCTATGGTGAGATTCTGAATACCTGCGGCACCGGCAGAAGCTTTAGCCACTACACTCCTTACATCAACGTTACCGACAACAAGACCGGCGACGGCGTTCTTGCGGCTGTCAACAACAAGCAGGCGGGTTCCGCCGCCAGCAGCTCTTACGTGTCCGGCGTAGCGGCAAGCAAGGTTGTCCTCTGGGCGGAGTCCCATGATACCTATGAGGGTAACTCCGGCTCTGCCGGCATCGGCAACACCTCCGGTGTCCCCGACACAACCGTCGCCAAGGCATGGGCGATTGTCGCTGCCAGAAAAGACGCCACCGCGCTCTTCTTCGCGCGTCCCGGCTCTGCTCACATGGGCGAGGCGGCAACTGACGCTACCTACAAGAGCACCGCGGTTGCCGAGGTGAACAAGTTCCACAACCTCTTCACCAACGACAGCGAGAAGCTCGGCTCCTCCGGCAGCATTGCTTACGTCCAGAGAGGCGGCAAGGGTATTGTCCTCTCCAACGTCAGCGGCAACGCTACCTCCGTCAACATCGGTTCCACCGGCATGGCGAACGGCACCTATACCGATATGGTATCCGGCAACACCTTCACCGTATCCGGCGGCACCCTCACCGGTAACATCGGTTCCACCGGCATCGCCGTTATCTACAACGGCAGACCGACTCCCAGAGCAACCAGCTCTGTTGAGAGCGGTACCTTCAAGGACGACACTCTCACCGTGAAGCTCAGCCTCGAGAACGCTGTCAAGGGCACCTACTGCCTCGACGATTCCTCTCCGGTTGCCTTCACCAACGGCAATGCCATCAAGATCGGTTCCGACTACAACTACGGCGAGACCATCACCCTCACCCTTACCGCGACCGATCAGTATGGTACCACCGAGACCAACGTCTATAAGTACAAGAAGGAAAAGAATACCGGCTCCGGTATCTACATCTGGCTCAATCCTGCCAAAAAGAGCACATGGGAAGGTCCCTTCAACGTCTATCTGTTTGACGAGGAAACCGTCGGCAAGTCGCAGACCTACACCAACGCGCCTGCATGGCCCGGCGAGGCGATGACCTACGACGAAACCCAGAAGATGTGGTACTATGAGGTTCCCACCACCAGCTACCTCAACGGTCAGCCCAACAGCTTTGACCTTTCAAAGTCCAACTATACTTCCTTTATCATCAACGCAACCTCCAAGTCTACCCACCAGACCGTTCAGTTCCCCGCGGCGAATTCCAGCGGTGTTGCGCCGAAGCAGTATCTCAAGGGACATTCATGGGAGTACGCGGTCACCAGCGGTACGTCTATCACTGCCTCCACCAGAGTTCCCACCAAGGTGAATGTTCCTGCGACGGTAGCGACTAAGGGTATGGTAACGGAGCCTCCCACAACGACACAGCCTCCTACCACCACCGCGCCGCCTACCACCAAGCCGCAGCCCACCACCGTGGCACCCACAACGGCAGCGCCCACCACCAAGCCGCAGCCCACTACCGCGGCACCCACAACGGCAGCGCCTACCACCAAGCCGCAGCCCACTACCGCTGCGCCGACAACCGTACCGGCAACCACCGCGCCGCCGACCGTTTACTACTACGGCGACGTTGACGGCAACGGCATTGTCGATATCACCGACGCTACCCTCATTCAGCTGCATATCGCCGGCAGCAATCCGCTCAGCGGTATTCCGCTCATCCTCGCGGATGTTGATAACGACGGCGACGTCGATATCACCGACGCTACCCTCATTCAGCTGTATATCAGTCTCCAGAAGGATAAGTCCGGCCGTACCGGCGAGCCCTATCTGGTTTATCCCGAGGTGCCTACCCAGACCCCTACAACAGGGAAGTCGCTGACGGTAACCGCGACTTCCAATATCTTCCCTAAAGCTACCACTACCTTTGATCCAATCGCCGATCAAATCACCGTTACCTACTGGATTAACATCAAGGATTACCTGATGGTCAACAGCCAGTGGACGATTGATTACGACGAAAGCGTTCTCAAGCTCGACGAAACTGCCGGCGTTAACAAAGCCGGCAGAACCTACACCAACATTTTCCGTGCCACCAAGGGCACCGGCAATGTGGTTGTCAACACCGCGCCTACCTCTAAGCCCGAAGGCTGCATCAAGGCAAACGCCACCAATCTTGACGGCTACGCGCTGACTACCGATGACGGCGGCAGAGTTCCCTTTGTTTCCGTCACCTTCAATCCCGTTGCGGGCGCGACCGGCAAAACCTTCGTCAATCTTGATGTAGAGGTTATGCAGCTCACCGACGGTCAGGGTGCTCCCTTCTACTTCATCGAAGACTCCAAGATTGTCCGTCCCGACATCTCCTATCTGCCCAGCGACACCGCGACCGCGGTTTACGCCGGCGTTTACAAGGACGACGCGCAGCAGCAGCCCGATGTTCCCACTCCTGTTTCCGGACCTCTGACGGTTACTGCTTACTCCAACATCTTCCCGCAGGCAACCACCACCTTTGATCCCGTTGCCAATCAGATTACCGTTACTTACTGGATTAACCTCAAGGCGGATATGATGATTAACGCTCAGTGGAAGCTGACCTACGACAAGGATGTCCTTGAAATCGATCCCACCAACGCAAACAAGAACGGCAGATACTACAACTTCTTCCGTGCGACAGAGGGCAGATTCACTACCACCAACCTCAATCCCGTATCCGCTCCCGACGGCGGCGCTATCTCTTGTAACGCTACCAATGTGGACGGCTTTGATCTCACCGCTGACGACGGCGGCAGAGTTCCCTTTGTTTCCGTGACCTTCAATCCTCTCGATAACGCGAAGGGCACCACAAAGGTATATCTGGATGTAGAGTACCTGCAGCTCGGCAACGGTACCGACGAGCAGTACTACTTCATCAACAATTCTCAGATTGTACGCCCCGACATTTCCTACCTCCCCTCCGATACAGCAACCGCTGTATACGCGGGTGTATTTGACAACACCAAGCAGCAGGCTCCCGACGAGAACCAGCCCACCACGGCGGCTCCTGTCACCAATCCGCCTACCGATCCTGTGACGGATCCTGTGACGGATCCCATCACCGAGCCTGTAACGGATCCCATCACCGAGCCTGTTACCGATCCTATTACCGAACCCGTCACCGAGCCTTGGACTGATCCTGTTTATGACATCACTGTCAAGTTCACCAACAACTTTGGCTGGCCGACAGTTTATGTTCACGCTTGGGATGCTGACGGCAACGACCTCGATCAGTGGCCCGGTAACGAAATGACCAACATCGGTGACAACGGCTACGGTCAGGATAACTTCGAAGGCACCATCCCCGGCAATGCGGCAGGCTGCTGCTTCACCGCAGGTCCGGAAGGTCCTCAGACCGGCAATGTCACCGACTTCAGTGCCGAGGGTTGGTTTGTCAACGAAAAGTACACCGAAATCAACGACTTCACCGGCGCGACCGTCTTCACTCCCCTTCCCTGGGGCTTTGAAATCGGTGGCGGCGAAGGCAGCACCATCAAGTTCACCAACAACCAGAAGTGGTCTACCGTATACCTCCACGCTTGGGGTCCCGACGGTGACCTCGACCAGTGGCCGGGCATCGAGATGACCAACATCGGCGACAACGGCTACGGCAGCGACAACTATGAGGGCACTATCCCCGCAGACGCCATCGGCATCTGCTTCACTGACGGAAACGCGCAGACCAGCGACGTCACCGATTTCAGTGTAGAAGGTTATTTCACTGACGCTTCCCGTACCGAATTCAACGATTTCGCCGGTAAAACCGTATTTACCGCTTTGCCTTGGGGCACTGAGATCGGCGGCGGTGGCGAAGGCGGCGGCACCATCAAGTTTACCAACAACTTAGGCTGGTCGTCCGTCTATCTCCACGCATGGGACGGCAACGGCAACGACCTCGATCAGTGGCCGGGTATCGCGATGACCAACATCGGCGACAACGGCTACGGTCAGGACAACTATCAGGCAACTCTTCCTGCCGGCGCGGCAGGCTGTTGCTTCACCGACGGCGACGCGCAGACCAGCGATGTCACCGATTTCAGCGCGGAGGGTTACTTCATCGACGCGTCCCACACCGAGTTCAATGAATTCGCAGGCAAAAACGTATACACCGCATATCCGTGGGGCACTGAGCTCGGCGGCGGCGGACAGGGCGGTCAAGGCGGCGACGGCGTCACTGTGAAGTTCACCAACAACTTAGGCTGGTCTTCTGTTTACGTTCACGCATGGGACGGCAGCGGCAACGAGCTTACCCAGTGGCCGGGTATCGCGATGACCAACATCGGCGATAACGGCTATGGTCAGGATAACTATCAGGCAACCCTTCCTGCCGGCGCGGCAGGCTGCTGCTTCTCCAACGGCGACGCGCAGACCAGCGATGTCACCGATTTCAGCGCGGAGGGTTACTTCATCGACGCGTCCCACACCGAGTT
>JAFUUV010000232.1 GCA_017471345.1 Ruminococcus sp. | reverse complement strand
GGCAAGGCTTGAGGTGCGGTCAAAATCTTTGATTTTGGGCACCGCACCCATACAACGGAGACGCCTTGCAAGGACGACAACGCAGTATTGCGGAAAATAGACCGCAAAGATTGTCTACTTTTTATTAGGTATTAGTATTAGTTCTCTTCACGTATAATGCGGCGGATTTCCTCCTCCGCCTCTCTGACCTCCTCTAAAAAAGCGCGTGCCGGAACGCGCAGCGCACCGTTGCCGAGGATAATCAGCTGCTCCAGACCGTCGGAGGTGACGACGCGGACACGGTTGGTCTTGGCGAGGCGGTGAGAGGTTTTTTCGATGTACATATCGGCGGTTTCCGCTTCCTGGGTATAGACGACGCTGATGCCGTTTTGCCGCTCCACCTCGCGGTGAGCGCCCTGCACGCGGTACGCGTCAAACACCAAAATCAGCTCGCACTGCCGGAAGCCCTGATAATTGCACAGAATATTGATCAGCGCCTGCCTTGCGCCGTCGATACTGCCCTCGGCAAGCGCGCGCAGGTGCTCCCACGCGAAGATGACATTGTAGCCGTCCACCAGCACGTACTCGGTGCCCTCATAGCTTGGCTGCCGCTTGTGGTACTTGGGATCAGACGGAGCGGCAAAATGCCGCTTGGCAGCCGGCGCCGTGCGCTTGCGCACCGGTCCGTAGGTCTGCTCAAAAATATGCATCAGCTCTTTGTCGAGAATAAAAATATCCTCCTGCGTGCGGCACTCGGCACGCAGACGTTCGCGCGTCAGCTGCGGCTTGGGCGGATTGAGCGCACTCGGAAGGTGCATATACTTGGGCACCTCGTTCCACCGCACGGTATGACCGGCGCCGTGCGAACAGAAAACGGAATCCGACGGATTGTCCGTGTCCGCGTCGCAGTCATAGCCGGCGGCGGCAATCACCTCGTCGCTGTTGTGGCACGGCGCGTAGCCCTTGAGGGCGCAGACAAGCCGTCCTCTGCCGCGCGTATACGCCGCCACCTCACGCGCGTAGCCGCGCATGGCGGCAACCGGCGCGGTACCGGTGAGAACCGCCATGTCCTCCACGGTCTCCGGCGGCAGAAAGTCGCCGTGCAGGCGCTGGATATCGGCAATCGCTCTGCCGAGATTTTCCGTCGGTATCTCGAGGGTGAATTCGTAAATCGGCTCTAACAACACACTTTTGGCGCAGCGCAAGCCCTGACGCACGGCGCGGTAGGTTGCCTGACGGAAGTCGCCGCCCTCGGTATGCTTGGCGTGCGCCTTGCCGGAGGCAAGGATGATTTCCATGTCGGTTATCGGCGCGCCGGTGAGCACACCGCAATGCGTTTTTTCGTGGAGGTGCGTGAGAATCAGCCGCTGCCAGTTTTTATCGAGAGCGTCCTCGCGGCACGTGCTGTAAATCGCCAGACCGCTGTCGCGCGGCGCCGGCTTGAGCAGCAGATGCACCTCGGCATAGTGGCGCAGCGGCTCGAAATGGCCAACGCCCTCGACGGTATCGGCGATGGTTTCCTTATAAATAATATTGCCGGCGCCGAAAGAAACGTCCATATCAAAGCGGTCGTGCACAATGCGGCGCAGGATTTCCAGCTGGATATCGCCCATCAGGCGGAGCTGGATTTCGCCGAGCCGCTCGTTCCAGACGACATTGAGCTGCGGATCCTCGGCTTCGAGCACACGGAACACGGCGAGCGCGGTGTGCGCGTCCACCCCGTCGGGCAATATCACGGCGTAGGTGAGCACCGGCTCGAGCATCGGCAAGGCGGCGTTTGGCTCCGCGCCGAGTCCGTCGCCCGATTGTGTAAAGCTGAGTCCCGTGACGGCGCAGACTGTGCCGGCTGTCGCCTCGTCCGCGGCGGTGAACCGCTCGCCGGAATACACACGGATTTGCGTGACCTTCTCGCCCCTGACATTTTTCTCGCTTTTCACGACCTCACGGACACGCAGACAGCCGCCGGTAATTTTGAGGAAGGTCAGGCGGTTGCCCTGCGCGTCCTCGGCGATTTTGAACACACGCGCGGCGAAGTCCCTGCCGTAGCGCGGCATTTCGGTGTAGGTGCGCAGGCAGTCAAGAAACGCGTCCACGCCGTCAAGGCGCAGCGCCGAACCAAACAGACAGGGAAATACCTTGCGATGGCGGACAGCCTGCACCACGTCGTCACGCGTGAGCGCGTCATCCTCGAATTTTGCGAGCAGCCCTTCGTCGCACAGCGCGATATTCTCCCACAGCTCATCGGCATCGCCGAAATCGACGCACGCCTCACTGAGCCGCTTGCGGAGCTGATAAAACACCACCTCGCGATTGGCGCCCGCAAGGTCCATTTTATTGACAAAAATAAAACAGGGCACATGATAGCGGCGCAGCAGCTTCCAGAGGGTGCGCGTATGGCTTTGTACGCCGTCGGTGCCGCTGATGACCAGAATCGCGTAATCGAGCACCTGCAGGGCGCGTTCGGTTTCCGCCGAAAAATCGACATGGCCGGGCGTGTCAATCAGGGTGAACTCCACGTCGCCGCAGGAGAGGATTGCCTGCTTCGAAAAAATCGTGATGCCGCGCTCCCGTTCGAGAATGTTGGTGTCGAGAAAGGAGTCGCGATGATCCACCCTGCCCTGCCGCGACAGCACGCCGGCGGTGTAGAGCAGCGCTTCGGAAAGCGTCGTCTTGCCCGAATCAACGTGCGCGAGTATTCCAACTGCGATTTTTTTCATCAGCGTCACCTGCTTTTGATAAGATGTAAAAATTATACCACACGCGGCAACGGATTGCAATTATTACAAAACGGAAAGGCGGTGTGCCTTTCCGTTTGTATGCTTTAATATTCCAAAATGCTGGAGGTGCCGTCGGAGTAGTGAATCTCGTAGTAGCCGTGACCGGAGCCGTCGCAGTCGGGATAGTTATCACGACCGGTTTCGTACTTCTCGGTGGGCTGAGGTTCAGCCGGCTGCTGGGACTGCTGCGACTGCTGGGGCTGCTGCTCCTGCTGAGAGGACTGCTGCTCCACCTTGGTGCCGTGGGTGATAATCTCCTTCACCGGCTCCTTGGTGACCTTTTCGGCGGTCTTTTCACGGCTGTCCTCTTTGCCGTCTACGTACTTCACCTTGTAGGTGACGGTCTTTTCGCCGTCCTTACCCTCCTGGGTGACCTCTTCCTTGCCTTCCTCCAAGGTGTCGCTGTACTTGTCCTCGGTTTCAAACTCTACCTTCTCGGTCTTTTCCTCGGTCTTGTACTCCACGCGCTTGACGACAATCTTCATGCCGTCCTTGATGGAAGCCTCCTGCTTTTCGCTGACCTCGTCATTTTCGCCGAGCTTAATCTTCTGCTCACTGAGGAAATCCTTGACGGTTGCCGCGGAGGTGGTGACCTCGGTGGTCTTGCCGTCTACGGTCAGCGTCACCTTAATCTTGCTGCTTTTCTTCATGGTGATGGTCATGCCGTCCTCAAGGTACTTGTCCTTGTCAACGTCGGGCTCATAGCCGTCGGTCTTTAAGCCGGACTTCGCAATCGCGTCGGACACCTTGCCGCCGGTCAGCTCGATTTCACGCTTCTCCTCGCCGAGCACAACCGTGACCTTGGCGTAGCGCTTGACGGTGATTTCCTTGGTATCCTCGGCAATCTTCGCGTCCTTGGCAGGCTCGGTCTCGTCCTTTTCGCCGAGCTTGATTTCCGCTTTTTTGAGCGCGTCCTCAACGGTGGAACCCACGTTGACCTCGATTTCGGTTTTGGTTTCTTTGTCGTTGACTGTGACCTTGATTGCCTTGCCGGAGCAGGCGGCGAGACTGATCGCCATGGACAGTGCAACAAGTACCGCAAGCGCGGCAGTAATCAGTTTTTTCATCAAAATTCCTCCCTGTTACGCGCGAATCTCAAAGTATTCGCCATTGTTTTTGACCAGTATTTTTACATCCGAAACGCTTTCCGCCGGATATTGATCGGCAGGCAGATACGCAAGGAATCCGTCGCCGTTTTCTGACTTGTAGTTGAACGCCTCAAAGGTTTTTTCCGCTCCGCCGCTGTCGGTGACGGTGACGCAGTAGACCGCGTCATCCGAAAGTGCCTGACACGCGACGGTGCCGGTAATCTCCGTGTACTCGGCGGCGAAGGTGCAGGGCTTGACCTCGGTGCTGACGGTCGCCTCCAGCACACCCTGCGTCTGATACACGCCGAGCTGCGGCGCCGGCATCATGGGCGGCATGGTGAGCAGCCACGGAATGTTGCGCTCGACCAGCTCCATGACAAAGGTGTCGGGCTTGTTTTCGGCAAGTCCCTGACGGATATTCATCGGGAACGATTTGGTAAAGGTTGCCTGACCGTAGGCTGTCGCGAAAAACGGAACCAGCGCGTTGCCGAAGGAATCGCGGTACATATAGAGCGTTCCCTGCGCGTCGGACTGCGTGCGAATCAGGGTGTCCTCCACGGACTTGGTGTCGGTTACATAGGTGTATAGCTGCTGTGCGCCGTAGTTGTAATCATACTCCGGCTCGGACTCCACCGGAAACAGCATTTTCGCGAGGTCGCCGGTAAAGCTTTTCTCACGGACAACCTCCGTGCCCGAGAAATCCTCATGCGCCTTGCCGAGTTGGTCGAGCATGGTGTTGTAGGCAAGCAAGGCGCCCTTGTTGTTCCAGTGAGAGTCGCGCTCAAAATAGAGCGTTTCGTTCTGCGCCGCGAGCGGCTCAAAAAGATTGCAGTAATGCACGCCGCTGTCCCGCAGCGCCTCGTGAAGCAAATCGCGGTTGTGCGTATCGGACACCTTGGCGCTGTAGGTGTAGGGCATATGGTCGGGATAAAGCGTATTTTTATTCGGCGCGACGCTGAAAAGGAAGTTCACATTCTGCGCCTGCGCAAAGGACTGAATCAAGCCGAGGTTATGCACCACGCCGCTGATTTCGCCCTTGGAGAGGGTGTTTCTTCCGAGAAAATCATCGGAGGAGGAGGTGTAGTAAAGCCAGTCGTCGCTGCCGACAAGGACAGTGTCGATATTCGAGGAACGAAAGACGCCGGACTGAATTTCCGCGTCCGCCTGAATCATCTGCGGACGAAAAGCGAAGTGCTTCTCAAAATATCCGCCCAAATCGGAAAAATAATTAAGATTCGCCTTGCCGTCCTTGTCGGTAAAGGACGGCAGCGCTGTCGCGCGTTCGTTGCCGATGGGCTTGTCGGTGGGATTGAACAGCATTCCCAGCGAGGGCACCACGAGAACAGCGGCGCAAATCAGGGCAAAGACGGCATACAAAAATCGTTTCATCTGTGCACCGCCTTTCTAAAATCTGAAGTAAATGAACGGGTTGTACGCGCCGGAGGAAAGCCGGAGCATACAGAACACCAGACCCGCCGCCGCAAAAACATACAGAAACAACTGTGCGCTTTTCCACGCGGAGCTGACATACGCGCCGTGCTGCATATTGGCGCGGAACCTGTCCGCAAGCGGACGAATCGGCGCGCAGCCGATGACAGCGGCAATCAGCATGGTGATGAACCACGGGGTTAGCTGAGTGAGTGCCGGACTGAGGGCAGCGGGCGAGAAATCAAAGCCCGTGAACATTCTGCCGATGTAGCCGAAGCCATAGGAGATGGTGTCGGCGCGGAAGAGCACAAAGCCCAGCGTCACGACAAGCATGGTGTAGATATGACCGAGCACGCGCGGCATTTTGCGCAGGACGGGGACATATTCCTCAAGCAGCAAAAACAGACCGTGCCATAAGCCCCAGAGCACAAACGTCCAGTTCGCGCCGTGCCAGAGACCGGTGCAGAAAAAGACAATCAGGCGGTTGAGGGCGGTACGCGCCTTGCCCTTGCGGTTGCCGCCGAGAGGGATGTACAGGTATTCCTTGAACCAGGTGGACAGCGAAATGTGCCACCGTCTCCAGAAATCCTGCACGCTGACCGCGCCGTAGGGGTACTGGAAATTCTCCTTGAATTCAAAGCCGAACAGCAGACCGAGACCGATTGCCATATCGGAATAGCCGGAAAAATCATAATAAATCTGAAACAGATAGGCAATCGCGCCGAGCCACGCGACCGGCAGCGAAAGAGTGGAAACCTCCTGCGCGAAAAGGATATCCGCCACCTGTCCCATGGCGTTGGCAATCAGCACCTTCTTGGCAAGGCCGCATATGAAGCGGCGCAGACCGCGCGCAATCTTGCGGACATCCTGCGAACGGTCGGAAATCTGCCGGTTGATGTCACGGTACTTGACAATGGGACCGGCGATGAGCTGCGGAAAGAAGGTGATGTAGAGCAAAATATGGAGGTAGTTTTTCTGCACCTCCACCGCGCCGCGGTAGACGTCGATGACGTAGGACAGCGCCTGAAAGGTGAAGAAGGAAATACCAATCGGCAGGGCGATTTCGGGCACCGGCACCGTCAACCCCGTGAGGGAATTGAAGGTGGTCACAAACATACCCGTGTACTTGAACACCGCGAGGATGCCGAGGTTGACAACCACCGCGACGACAAGCGCCGCCTTGCTTTTGTGTTGAGGATCACGCGCCACCCAACGCGCGCAGGCGTAGTTGAGCACCGAGCTGAAGAGCATCAGGAGCACATACACCGGCTCTCCGTAGGCATAAAACGCGAGACTTGCGAGAATCAGCAGCACGTTTTTGGCGCGGAGCGAGGGAATCAGCGTATAGAGCAGGAACACAACCGGCAAAAACACGCTGAGAAAAACAAGTGAACTAAAAACCATGTCTGCAATCCCTTCCGTTAAATCTTGACGCGCATCCAGGAAGGCCCGCCGAGAATGCCGCTGTAGGCAACCTTAGTGGGATTGTTATAGTAGTCGATGCCAAAGTAAGTGTGGTCGAAGAAATGTCTGCCCCATTCGGGATCATAGACCTTGCCCTCGATTTCACACCAGCCGTGACCGCCGCTGTTGCAGGCGTACACGTTGTTGTAGCCCAAGCCCTTGGCGATGAAGGCGAACTCCGCGCCGTAGCTCATGCAGTTGCCGACGCCGTTGACAAGCATATCGTTGGCGTAAATCAGCTCCCAGCCGTCGCCGTGGTAGTGCGGAATACGGGGATTCTTTTCGACGTAGGCGTTCTGGATGTAGCGGAACATCTTCCAGAGCTTGTCGCCCTTGCTCATGCCGCGGTCGCATACCTTGTCAATCAGCTTGAGCGCGCGGTGGAGGGTTCTGTCATATTCCGAGGTCACCTTGACAGCCTTGGCGTCAAGGATATTCCAGTCGGAGCCGCCATAGGACACGGCGGTGCGGATGGAGAAGTCAAGCTTTCCCTTTTCGACGTACCAGTAGCCGTAGGCGTTCTTGGTGACGCCGGTGAAATTAAAGTCAATTTTGCCGTTTTTGTCGGCATAGCGGAAGCCCTCGGCGGTGGATCCGACAAGGCAATCCTTGAGCATTTCGCCCTTGGAATTGAAATAATAGGTATCGCTGCCGATTTTGACATAGCCCTGACGGATTTTGCCGTTGTGGAACACATAGGACTTGCCGTCGATGTTCAGGGTGCCGTCGGCGATTTTGCCGTTGTAATAATAATTCGCGTCGTCAATGTAGGAGCTGATGAGCTCGCCCTTGCTGTCGAGCAGACGCAGGGTGTAGGCATAGGCGGTGTTGCTCTTGGCGTCGTCGGTGTAGGCGGTGGCGGCGGTGCCGTCAAAGAGTCTTGCCCAGCCGGAGGTCAGGGTGCGGCGGTACAGGCGGTAGCCTGCCGCGCCGTCCACAGCGTTCCAGCTGATGGTATTGCCGGACGCCGCCTTGGCGACGGAAGCAATGGCAGGAGGCGCAAAATAGCGGGTTGCCCAGCCGGTATGATTGAAGGCGCTGACGAAGTCGCTGTTTTTGTCCAGACAACGGACGGTGTAGGTGCGTGTTTCGCCGTTTTTGACGGTGGTATCGACAAAGGAGGTAGAGGTGGTGGAGCTGATGCCCTTCCAGTTGCCGTCGGCGGCGAGGTAGAACACGCCGTATTTATACGCGCCGTCGCATTTGCCCCAGCTGAGCTTCACGCCGTCGGCGGCGTTTTCAAAGGAGGTGACCGCCGGCGTCTTGACAAAGGTGACGGACTTGCCGGAGGTGTAGTCGCTGGTCCAGTCGCTGCCGTCGGCGGTGACAGCGCGGACGGTGTAGGTGTACACCGCGCCGGAAACCGCCTTGACGTCGGTGTAGGAGGCGGCGGCAGTGTCGGCAAGACGCGTCCAGCTGCCGTTGCCGGTCTTGCGGTACACGCGGTACTTCTCCGCGCCGGAGAGGGCGTTCCACTTGACCTCCACGCCGTTTTCGGTGACCTTCAAAGAGGAAATCACCGGCGGCTTGAGGAAGATGAAGGACTTGCCTTCCTTGTCATACGTGCTGACGAAGTCGCCGTTTTTGTCCAGGCAGCGGACGGTGTAGGTCGTGGTGACGCCGGACTGCACCTTGGTGTTGACAAAGCTTTCGGAGGCGGTGTTGCCCAGACCTCTCCAGTTGCCCTCCGCGTCGAGCGCGAACACGCGGTATTTTGCCGCGCCGTCACATTTGCTCCAGCGGATTTCGGTGCCGTCGGCGGTGTTTTCAAAGCCGGTGATGACCGGCGCCTTGACGTAGGTAATCGACTTGCCGGCGGTGTAGTAGCTGGTCCAGTCGCTGCCGTCGGCGGTGATGGCGCGAACGGTGTAGCTGACGGTGGTGCCGGACGGCGCCTTGGTATCAATCAGCGCGGCGTCGGTGGTGTCGCCGACACGCGTCCAGTCGTTATTGCCGGTCTTGCGGTAGACGCGGTAGTTGACCGCGCCCTCAAGCTTGCCCCATGTGACCTCAATGCCGGTCGCGACGGGCGTGAGGGTGTTCACCTTCGGGGCAGTAAGGAAGGTATAGCTTTTGCCGGTGTGGTCATAGCCGCTGATGAACTCGCCGTCGCTGTCCATGCAGCGGACGGTGTAGGTATAGCTTTCGCCGGAGAGCAGACCGTCGTTGACAAAGGAGGTGGCGGAGGTGGTGCCCAAGCCTCTCCATATGCCCTCGCGGTCGAGCATAAAGACGCGGTACTTCGCCGCGCCGTCGCATTTTTTCCAGTAAATGCGCGTGCCGGTGGCAGTGTTTTCAAAATCGGTAATCAACGGCGCACGGACAAAACGCACCGTCTTGCCGTCGGTGTAATCACTTGTCCAGTCCGAGCCGTCGGCAGTGATGCAGCGGACGGTGTAGCGGTACTCGGTGCCGGAGGCGACGGTTTCATCGACAAAACGGGTGTCGTCGGTATCGCCGACACGCTTCCAGCCGGTGTTGGCGGTCTTGCGGTAAACGCGGTATTTTTCCGCTCCCTTGCGTGCTGTCCACTCGACGGTGACGCCTGCCTCCGAATTGGTCAGTACCGTGACCTCGGGCGGCGCAAGAAACAGATTTTCATAGCCGTCGCGGTTGAAATCGCTGATAAAATCGCCGTTCGCGTTCAGCGCGCGGACGGTGTAGCGATAGGTCTCGCCGCTTTTCAGCCCATGGTGCGTCAGGCTGAGGGACGAAGTGGTGCCGACGCCCTTCCAGCTCTCGCCGTTCCAGAAAAACAAGCCATAGCGCGCGGCGTTGGGGTACGCCTTCCAGCTGACGGCGGTTCCGTCGGTGACATTTTCAAAGCCGGTCACCTCGGGAAAGGAAACCGCCGCAGGCTGTGTCGCGGCGGTCGGCGCGGCGACAAAATCGTCCGTCTGCGCGGCGGAAACCGCCAGACAAGAGGACGTCAGCGCGATGGCGGCAGCCAACGCGGCGATAATAGGTTTTTTCATGTTATAATACCTCCCTGAATCTAATAATCCAACTTATACTGTAACATATTTGCCGCCATATTTCAACATAAAATTTCGTTTTTTGATAAAATTCAGAAAAAGAGAAAGCCGTTTCGCAGCCCGTCCCTTTGATACTAATACTATTCTCTATTAGTATGTATACGAAAAAAGCGGACGCCGCGCGTCCGCTTATCCTTCGGTTAGACCGGATGAATCATATTCTCTTTGTCGAGCAGGTCGCCGTTGATGCCCGCCTTGGCGTTGCGGCGCTTTTCGAAGAAGTCCAGCGCGACCTTGGGGAACTGGGCGTAGGAGAGCACATCCTCCTCCTGCTCAATCCACTCCGCAATTTCGCCGCGCAGCTTATCCAGCTCCGGCTCGAGCCTGTCGGCAGGTCTGCCGTGGATAATTTCCATATCGCCGCAGATTTTCTTCTGGAACGCGGGGTCAATCGGCATGGGAGTGGTGCCGTATTCGCCGGCAACCAAGCCCTTGAACTCGCGGGTGCACATACTGTAGCGCTCGCCGGTGATGACATTGAACACCGCCTGTGTGCCGACAATCTGGGAGGTCGGGGTGACGAGCGGCGGATAACCGGCGTCCTTGCGGACACGCGGCACCTCTTCGAGCACCTGCTCCAGCTGATCCTCCTTGCCTGCCTGCTTGAGCTGGGACAGGAGGTTGGAGAGCATACCGCCGGGCACCTGATAAATCAGCGCCTTCGCGTCGGTGGCAAGCATTTTGTGGTCGAGCAGACCGCTTTTGATATATTTTTCGCGCAGCGTCATGAAATACGCGCGGATTTCCGCTAACTGACGGATATCCAGTCCGGTGTCATATTCCGTGCCCTGCAGCGCCGCGACCATCGACTCGGTCGGCGCGTGGGACGTGCCCAGGGCGAGCGGACTGATGGCGGTGTCGATGGCGTCGGCACCGGCTTCGACCGCTTTCAGCAGACACATGGACGCCAGACCGGAGGTGTAATGCGTGTGAACCTGCACCGGCATTTCGGGCAGTGCCTGCTTGATGGCACGCACCAGGCTTTCGGTACGCATGGGCGTGAGCAGCGCCGCCATATCCTTGATGCAGATAGAATCCGCGCCGGCGTCGGCAATCCGCTTGGCATACTCGACGTAGTACTCGTCGGTAAAGACAGGGCCGGTGGTGTAGCTGATGGCAACCTGCGCATGACCGCCCTCGCGGTTTGCCGCCTGAATGGAGGTGCGGAGGTTTTTGATATCGTTGAGCGCGTCGAAAATGCGGATGATGTCAATGCCGTTGGCAATCGAGCGCTGCACCAGATATTCCACGCAGTCGTCGGCGTAGTGACGGTAGCCAAGCATATTCTGACCGCGGAAAAGCATTTGCAGCTTGGTGTTGGGGCAATGGTCCTTGATGGTGCGCAGGCGTGTCCACGGGTCCTCGTTGAGAAAGCGCAGGCAGCTGTCATAGGTCGCGCCGCCCCAGCACTCGAGGGAATGGTAGCCGATTTTGTCGAGCTTGTCGAGAATCGGGAGCATATCCTCCGTGGTCATTCTGGTCGCAATCAGGGACTGGTGCGCGTCGCGCAGCGCGGTCTCGGTGACTTTGATTTTTTTTGCCATAATTCTTGTTACCCCTTTAGTTCAGTGTTACCAGTACCTTGCCGGAATCAACGGCTTCACCCTTGGCGACGTCGATGGTCGCGACGGTGCCGTCCTGAGGCGCCTTGACGGGAGTTTCCATCTTCATTGCCTCGATAAAGACGAGGTCGTCGCCTGCCTTGACAGACTGACCGGCAGACACCACGATGTTGACAACGGTGCCGGGCATGGGCGCCTTGACAACGACGCTGCCGGCGGCGCCGGCAGGAGCGGCTGGCTTGGCAGCGGGAGCAGGCGCGGCTTTCGCGGCAGGAGCGGCGGCAGCCGGAGCGGCGCTTTCGCCGAGCTCCTCCACCTGTACGTCATAGGCGGTGCCGTTTACGGTGATTCTCAGATTTTTCATATGTCATTTCCCCTTTTATGGTATTAATCTGTTTTCAAAGACGCCGGTTCTCGGACTGACACGCAGGGACGGATGCTGTCACCGCGCCGCCGCCGGCAGGATTTAAATCGTGCTGTGCTTCTTGGCGACGGTGGGCACACGCTTGCCGGAGAGCATATCGAGCGCGGAAAGCAGCGCGCCGCGCAGCTCGTGCAGCTCGGTGATGCCGTCAACATAGCCGTTCTGCGCCGCGGAAAAGGCGCTGAGGTTCTCCGCCGCGAACTTTTCGGCAACCGCCTTTTGCTCGGCGACAGGCACCTTCATCTCCTCGGGCGCCATGATGAAGGCGGCAGCCTCCACATTGACGGGCGAAATCACCGCGTCGGGCAGCGCGTAAACCACATCGGCATTCGCGCCGGTGCCGGCAAGGGCGATGTAAGCGGAGCCGATGGCTTTGCCGACAACAACGGAAATTTTCGCGGTGGTCGCCTCGGCGTAAGCCGCGGTCACCTTTGCCGCCGCTTTGAGACAGCAGAAGCCGTCGCAGTCCGCGAAGGTGATGACGGGAAGGGAGAACGCGTCGCAGAAACGCACAAACTTCGCCGTCTTTTGCGCCGCCTTGCCGTCAAGCTTGCCGCCGGTGGTGCGCACGACGCCGACCACCTGACCGCCGAGACGTGCCAGACGGATGCGCGCGTTGTCACCCCAATCGTCGGCAATGCGCAGCTTGGAGCCGCCGTCAACCAACTTGCTGACGATGCAGTTGCCGTTTTCGCCGTCAGGCTCGACACTGTCGGTCTGCGGCGCGGTGGTGAGGTTGTTGGAGGGGAGGTAGGTCATCAGCTCACGCGCCTGTGCCACCGCCGCGGCGGTGTCCTTCACCACGAAAGAGGCGGTGCCCTTGGCGGCGTTGGTCTTGGCGTCAGCGTCCTTGCCGGTTACATCAAGCGAAAGCTGCGCGTCCTCGGTCATGATGACAAAATCAGCGCTTGCCGCCGCGAGGGCATTGGTGCCCAGACAGGTGCCGAGTACCACGGAAACCTGCGGAACGGCGCCGGAAATACGCGAGGCATATTTAAGGGTTTCACCGACGCCCGCGAGCAGCTCGGTGCCCTGTGCCAGTCTGCCGCCGACGCTGTCGTAAAAACCGACAACCGGCGCGCCGGTTTTGAGGGCAAGGGCATACAGCTTTTTGAGCTTGAGTGCCTGCGCCTTGCTCATGGCGCCGCCGGAAAAAGCGCTGTTCTGCGCAAAGGCGTAGACAGGCAGTCCCTCTACGGTGCCGTAGCCGGCAACCACCTCTGCAAAACCGCCGTCGGACTTGGCGAAGGCGTCAATCTCGCAAAAGCTGTCCGCGTCAAAAAATTCCGTGACAGTCTGATATGCGGAGGTCGCCGAAATCGCAGCTTTGGCAGCATTGATTTGTTCCATACTCATATTCAAATTCCTCCAAATGGCATTATTTACATTGAGATTATACTATATTTATCGAAAAAATACAATAGATTTTTCGTCTGATACAAACACCGGTTCATTTGCGTTTGGAAAAGCGCGGGCAGCTTGTCCGCCGCTTTAAATGGTTCTGCCGTTGACAAGGGGGTTGATCAGGAGGTTTTTGACCTCCTTTTCGGTCAGGTCACGCCAATCGCCCTGCTTGAGCATTCCCATCTTGACGCCGCCGATCTGGGTGCGGCGCAGACGCGCGACCTCGAGTCCCACTGCCTGACACATTTTGCGGATTTCACGGTTTTTGCCCTCGTGGAGCACGATTTCCAGAACGACGCGCTGTGCCTCCCTGTCCTCGAGGAGCACATGGACAATGGCGGGCGCGGTTTTTTTGCCGTCGATTTCCACGCCGGTTTCGAGTTTGACAAGCTGTTCCTCGGTAACGGACGGCCGCACGGTGACGCGGTAGAACTTGTACACACTGTTGCGCGGATGCATCAGGCGGTTGGCAAAATCGCCGTCGTTGGTAAAGACAATCATGCCCTCGGAGTCCTTGTCGAGTCTGCCGACAGGATAAACGCGCTCACCGACGTTGGAAACCAGCTCCGCCACCGTCGGCCTGCCCTTCTCGTCGGACATCGTGCAGACGAAGCCGCGCGGCTTGTTGAGCATGATATAGCGATAGCGCGTGCGCGGCAGAACAATGCGCCTGCCGTTGACAACGACCTTGTCCTTGTCGGTCACCTTGTCGCCGAGAATGGCAGGCTTGCCGTTGATTTTGACCTTACCCTGCAAAATCAGTTCCTCCGCCTTGCGGCGCGAAGCAATGCCGCACTGCGCGATAAATTTCTGTAATCTGATAGGTTCTTTTTTATCCATGAAAAAACAATTCCTTTATGTATTCAAAAAATCCGCGCCGTTTTGCTTCCGGCGCGTCGGTCGCGGCAATCAGGTTGACCGTGCCGATGACGGTGCTGCCGACGCGGTACTCGATGCAGCCGACCACATCGCCCTCCGATAAGGGCGCGTAAAGAAAATTCGGGAGCAGCACACGGCGCTGCACCTCCGTCTGCGCCGTCACAGGCGCGGAAAAATCCGTCTCTCCCCTGACCGCTACGGAAGGCATTTCACCGCCGGCAAGCGGCACGTCCGGACAAAAGGCGGTGTCGGGAGACCGCACGGTTTTCACGCGCGAAAAGCCGTAGTCATAGAGCGCCATGTGGTCGTTCCAGTCGGAGCGGTCGTTGAGAGTGACGCAAATCAGCGTCAGTCCGTCGCGCCGCGCCGCCGATACCAGACACCTGCCGGCGGCTTGGGTGTAGCCGGTCTTGCCGCCGATGCAGTCGGGATAGAGACTGAGCAGGCGGTTATGGTTGCGGTAGGTGACGCGCTTGTTGTCCGGCTCGATGAATTTCACTTCGCCGCTCTTCTGCGCGGTCAGCCGCGCGAAGTCCTCACTGCGCAAGCCCTGCGCCATCAGCAGCGCAAGGTCGTAGGCGCTGCTGTAATGGTCGTCGTCGTCGAGTCCGCTCGGCGTGACAAAATGCGTGTCCTTCATACCGATAGCGGCGGCGCGGTCGTTCATCATGGCGGCAAAGCGCTCTATACTGCCGCCGATGCTCAGGGCGGCGGCATTCGCCGCGTCGTTGCCGGAGGAGAGCATCATGCCGACAGCAAGGTCGCGCAGGGTGACGCGCTCGCCGAGCTTGAGGTACATGGAGCTGCCCTCGGCAACCATCTCCTGAGAAAAGGTGACGGTTTCATTCCCCTTTGCCGCCCGTTCGAGCGTGAGCAGGGTAGTCATCAGCTTGGTGGTGCTTGCCGGCTTCATCCTCCGGTGTTCATGCGAAGCTGCCAGCACCGCGCCGGTATCGGGACAGTAGAGCACATATGCCTGCGCGCCGGTTTCCGGTATCTCCATCTCCGCCGCGCCAACACAGAACGGCGCGGTCATCAGCACACACAGCAACACACAAACAAGCTTTTTCATGACAATCCCCCCTGCAACAAGAATATGCGGGGAAGCGGAAAATCATGCGAATTAAATATCGATATCATCCACGGTGATTTCGGAAAAATCGTCGGTCGGGGCGATTTCGGTTTCACCGGATTTTTTCTTTTTGCGGCTGTCAGCGAATTCCTTGACCTTGCCGACAACCTCGGGAATCATGTTGACGATGCTGTCGATGGCGGAGTTTTCGCCGTTGACGGAAATCAGGCGGACGTTGCCCTGATAGATAGTGAGAAAGGCGACAGGCTGGATGGTGACGCCGGCGCCGGAGCCGCCGCCGAAGCAGTCCTTGTTCTCTTTTTTGGTGGGGAGATCGGAGCCGCCGGAGGCAAAGCCGTAGCTGACCTTGGAAACAGGGATGACCAAGGTGCCGTCGGGCGAGGTGATCGGAGTGCCGACAACGGTGTTGACGTCAATCATCTCCTTGATTTTCTCCATGGTGATGTTCATTAAGCTGCCGATAGGATGTTCCATATCAGATTCTCCTTTATTTGAAGTTTGTTCGGTGTGTTCGTTCAGAAATTGTTCGAGCTCCTCGGTTTTGCCGCGCCGCAAGGCAAGCAGCAGTTTGATAACGCGGAAGCCGTATCGAAATATCAAGCCGAAAATCCAAAGCACACGGATGCGCACGTCGATGTCGGCATAATAGACGGATTTTTCACCCTCGTTGAAATTCGGCGCGATGTCTACGCCGTAGCGACGGCAATGCGCGATATCCGCGAGGATACTGACCGCCGGATAGATGGAAAGGCAGAAGCAGCCGTATTTGACGGCGGTGTCCTGCGCGTCCTCGCCGGCGTAGGTGACGCTGATTTGCAGGTCGCGGATGACAAGGTGTCGGAAGAAGTCCTTCAGCGCGCCTGCCGCGATGGCGGCAATCTGACGAATCAGGTTCAGCAGCCAGTCGATGCCCTTTTCCTTGAGCAAGCTCGGCTTTTTCTCTTTTTCTTCCTCTTTCTCCTTTTTTTCGGGAGCCGGTTTTTTGGACTTCTTTTTTTTCTTTGGCTTTTTGGGCTTCGGCGGATAAAGCCTGACCGAAACAAAGCCGATTTTCAGCTCGGCGGTGAAATCCTCGTCATAACAGACGCGGACGCCGACGGGCAGCAGGAGTATCAGCAGCAGCAAGAGGACTATGCCGATTAAAATGTATAGCCAGAGCACAATACCCCTCCCAGTAGTTTTGAATGGTTTACTCCTTTTTTTCCTCCTCCGGAAGCGGCGGCAGGTCGTCAAGGCTTTGGAGGTTGAAGCACCGCAGGAAATTTTCGGTGGTACCGTACAGCAGCGGTCTGCCGGGCAGCTCGAGCCTGCCCTTTTCCTCGACAAGCCCCTTGGCGGTCAGGCTGCCGAGCACACCGCTGCAATCCACGCCGCGCACCTGCTCGACAAACGCCTTGGTGACAGGCTGGTTGTACGCGACCACCGCCAGCACCTCGAGCGCCGCCTGCGACAGCGGCGTATTGCGGCGCAAATCCATGACGGTGCGGATTTGCGCCGCGTAAGCTTTCGCGGAAACCATCTGGAACGCGTCGTCCAGACGTATAATTGTTATGCCCCGTCCGGCGGCGGAATACTCCTCCATCAGCTTTTCGGCGGCTTCCACCGCCTGTTTTTCGCTGATTTCAAGCGTCTGCGCGATACGCGCCGCCTCTACGGACGCGCCGTTCGCGAAGAGAATTGCCTCTATCGCGGCGGCGATATTGATTTCACTCATTCCCTGTCCCCTTCTATCATGCGGACGACGGCGTGCTCGCCCTCGCCCTCAATGCGGATGCGCTTGCCCTTGATAAGCTCCAGCGTGGCGAGGAAGGTGGCGACCAACTCGCTTTTGCCGCCGCACGCGTCAAAGATTTCGCGGTATTCCAGCCGTTTGCCGTGGCGCAAGCGGCGCATGAGATGGATAATCCGGCTGTTGACCGAAACAATTTTATGCGCGACGATGCCGGAGAACGCCTGCTCCGACGGCGGCAGCCGCCGCTTGCCTCTGCCGACCGCGCCGATGTAGCCCCTGACCAGATCCGTCGAAGGGTGCGAGCGCGTGTAGGTGAGGTCATACTCCACCGGTGAGGCGTCGCGGCAATAGGCGTCAAAATCATAGATGGTGCCGAGCTTCGCCGCGATTTCGCGGCAGACGGCGTATTCGAGGAGCTGTCCGGTGAGTTCCTTTTTCAGCTCCTCGGCTTCCTCCTCGTACTTGGGCAGAAGCATGACGGATTTGATATAGACAAGCCGTGACGCCATGGTGAGAAATTCCGACGCGATATCCATCTGATTCTCACGCATCCGGTCAATCTGTTCCATGTACTGGTCAAGCAGCTCCGAAATCTGAATGTCGTAGATGTCGATTTTATTCTTGGAAATCAGCGTCAGGAGCAAATCGAGCGGTCCTTCAAAGACATCTAACTTATATTGCAGCGCTTCCATCAGAACACCGCGGTGAAGGGCACGGCGGTTTTGCCGAAGAGCGTGAACGGAAGCGTGGAAAGCGTGTACATTCCCTGCAGCACGCCGCGCGAAAGGAAGCTGAGGATATAGCTGAGCGGTCCCATCCAGAGCAGAGCGATGAGTCCGATCATGAAGAACATCTGATAGCGATAGAAAAACTGCACCGCCTTGTCCGGCAGAAAGACAAAGAGAATTTTGGAGCCGTCAAGCGGCGGAATCGGCAGGAGGTTGAACACCGCAAGGTTGACATTGACGATGATGTAAAACTGCAAAAACGTCAGCACCGCCGCGCCGAAGGTGTTGGAGGTGAAGAACGCCGGCGCCGTAAACCAGATAATCTGGAAAGCAAAGAGTCCGACAAACGCCGCGACGAGGTTGGCAACCGGTCCCATCAGGGCGGTAATCGCCATGCCCACCCGAGGATTTTTGAAATACCGCGCGTCAACCGGCACGGGCTTTGCCCAGCCGAAGCCAATCAGCAGCATCGCCAGCGCACCGAGAAGGTCGATATGACTGAGCGGATTGAGTGAGAGCCTGCCGCGCTGCTTGATGCCCCTGTCGCCGAGCAGATAGGCTGTCTGCGCGTGCGCCCATTCGTGGAAGGGCAGAACGAGAAAGATGATGACGAGCACCGCAAAGATTTGCGCGATGATGGATTGAACGGTAAAACGACCGCTGAGTAACTGAGAAAGCATACAAGCCTCCATGATAATTTATAGATGGTTTTATTATACAATAACAGCGGTAAAAATACAAGCGTAAAAAAACAAGTTAAGAAATTTTAGAAAAAGACTTGCATTTTTCCGACTTTTCTGTTATGATAACAAAGTTAGGAAAAGAATTCATTTTACTAAGGAGGTGCAGACGCATGGCAAAATGTGAATTCTGCGGTAAGGATGTAAAGTTCGGCATCAAGGTATCTCACTCTCACAGACGTTCCAACAGAACCTGGAAGCCCAACGTACAGCGTGTCAAGGCTATCGTTGACGGTTCTCCCAAGCGTGTATATGCTTGCACCCGTTGCTTACGTTCCAACAAGGTTACCAGAGCCATCTAAGCTGTCGTAACATATGAAAACAATGAGCTGTCCGTTCGGACAGCTCTTTTTCGTTTTAGGTACCATTATGCAGCGCTTTAACCGTTGGAACCATATTTATTCGCGGCAATGCGATAAACAAAAACCTCGCTGATTTCGCGGTCATAGCCGTCGTAGAAGCCCTTGGGCATTCCCAGCACAATACGGGCGCCGCGGTTGTAGAGCAGCAGCAGCTGACCGCGGTCGCGGTCAAAGGTCAGACCTTCGATTTCGCCCTGCAAGGTCACGTCGTCAAAGGTTCGCTCGAGTGTCACAATACAATTCGTCGCGTCTTTGTCGATACGGGTACGATAGAGGTGATCCGCCTCGTGATCGTCAGCCGTGCCGTCGTCGGCAGTCATGTAAAAATATCCGTCATAGTACGCGATACCCTGCAACCACTGCGGCGGCATCTGCATATGCACCTTACGCAGATACTTGCCCGATTGCAGGTCGTAGCCATAGAGATAACGGCCGCTTTCCTCGCCGACCCACGAACACATCCACACGGTACCGTCGTCGGGGTTGACAGCGATTCCCGAGCACTCTAACTGACCGCTCTCCGGCTCAAAGGGAAACGTGCGCTTCAGCTCGAGTGTGTCGCCGTCGTAGACCGCGACCTGAATGTTCTTGCCTACGCCGTCCATAAAATACTCGGCGCCGATATACAGCTCATTCTGATACACGTCGATATCGGCGATATGGTTGACCTCGATGTCATAGCCCTTGAACGGCTCCTTGTTCTCGGCAATCAGGTTCCAGTTTTTGTCATATTTCGCCAGCGTGGCGGAGCCGCTTACCCAATAATACTCCCCCTCGCTGCAAACGCCCTGTCTGCCGTTGACCTCATGCGAGCCATCAAGGGTGTAGCGATATCGCGGCATGATGCGCGCGACGTCATCCTCAGGTCGGGCAGAGGCGGCGTCCGCTTCGTCACCTGTCGCTTCGGATGGCTGCGGGGCGGTGGTTTGTCCCGAACCGCAGGCAGAAAGCAACGGTATCATGGCGGCAAAAAGCAAAAGTAACCATTTTTTCATAAAAAACTCCTCCGTTCTGATAGTATGAAATCAGTATATCACAACTTGCGCAAAATGTCACCTATTATCTATAAAATAATTGCGATTTTCAGCGGAATTTGATATAATAAGACTGATAAACAACTCCGCCAACGGTTGAAGTCGGGGTATCAGCGGCACAAACGGATTCGTTTCTGTTTTCACCACACAGGCGGAGGTCATTTTCCGCGTTTTTCAAATACATTTATAAGCTCTGCGAGGTTGACGGCTATGGCAACAAAATTCAGTGAACAGCAAAAGAAACGCGCGGCAAAGGAATTTGCGGCGTATTGGAAGGACAAGGGCTACGAAAAAGGTGAAAGCCAAAAATTTTGGCTGGAGCTTTTAGGCGAGGTATACGGTGTAGAAAATCCCTCTCACTATATTGAGTTTGAGGATCAGGTACATCTTGACCACACAAGCTTTATCGACGGCTACATTCCCGAAACGAAGGTGCTGATTGAGCAAAAGAGCTTGGGCAAGAATCTCAGAAGCCCAATCAGACAATCCGACGGCACCTTGCTAACGCCGTTTCAGCAGGCAAAGCGCTATTCAGCCGAGCTGCCGTATTCCGCCCGTCCGCGCTGGATCATCACCTGTAATTTCTCCGAGTTCCTTGTCTATGACATGGAGAATCCCAACGCCGAACCCGAGCAGATTTTCCTGAAGGATTTGCCCAAGGAATATTACCGCTTAAATTTCCTTACCGATACCAAAAACGAGAATATCAAGCGCGAAATGGAAATCTCCATCAAGGCAGGCGAGCTTGTCGGACAGATATATGACGCGCTGCGCAAGCAATATGTCAATCCCGATTCTCCCGAAAGCCTGAAAAGCCTGAATATTCTTTGTGTTCGCTTGGTATTCTGTCTGTATGCCGAGGACGCGGATGTTTTCAATCGGATGTCGTTCCACGACTATCTCAACAGTTTTAAGACCAATCATCTTCGCGCGGCAATCATTGACCTGTTCAGGATATTAAATACGCCCGTCAGCGAACGCGACCGGTATTTGGACGATGAATTAGCGGTATTTCCGTATGTCAACGGCGGCTTGTTCGCGGAGGAAAAAATCGAAATTCCGCAGTTCACCGAGGAAATCCGACAGACGTTACTGCAAAACGCCAGCGCGGATTTTGACTGGTCGGAAATCAGCCCGACGATTTTCGGCGCGGTATTTGAAAGCACCCTGAACCCCGAAACACGCCGCAAGGGCGGTATGCACTATACCTCGATTGAGAATATCCATAAGGTCATCGACCCGTTGTTCCTCAACGATTTGCGCGACGAATTAGAGGAAATCAAGCTGCTCAAGCAGAACAAAATCAGAGAAAGCAAGCTGAACGCCTACTGCGAAAAGCTGTCAAAGCTGAAATTTCTTGACCCTGCCTGCGGTTCGGGAAACTTTTTGACAGAAACGTATCTGTCACTCCGTTCGCTTGAAAACGAAGCCTTGAAGCTGATTTATCAGAATCAAATTGTCATCGACACCGGCGACGTCATCAAGGTCAAAATCGACCAATTCTATGGTATCGAAATCAACGATTTTGCCGTGACCGTAGCCAAAACCGCGCTGTGGATTGCGGAAAACCAGATGTTACAGAAAACCGCCGACATCGTGCACACAAGGCTTGATTTCCTTCCGCTCACCACCAACGCCTATATTGTGGAGGGCAACGCGCTGCAAATTGACTGGAACGATGTAGTTGATAAAAACGAGCTGAATTATATCATGGGCAATCCGCCGTTTGTAGGATTTAAATTTGCAAGCAAAGAACAGAAGAATGATATGGCGCTTGTTTTTAATGGAAAAATTAAGCCCGCTCTTTTAGATTTTGTTTGTGGTTGGTATGAAAAAGCAGCAAACTACATTCAAGGGACAAATATTGAGGTTGCTTTTGTATCCACGAATTCGATTTCGCAAGGACAAATGGCAGGAGATTTATGGTCTTATTTGCTAAAACAGTATAAAATCACAATTAATTTTGCATGGACTTCCTTTGTTTGGAAAAGTGAGGCGAGTGAAACAGCAAATGTTCATGTGGTAGTAATTGGCTTTGCAAACTTCAATAGAAAAGAAAAAATACTGTTTTCAAATGGAACATTTTCAAAAGTATCAAACATAAGTCCATATCTTATTGATGGAGATAATATTTTGATAACAAGCAGAAAATCACCTATATCAAATGTTCCGTATATAGTAATGGGGAATCAGGCAATGGATGGCGGTAATTTGATTATCGCGGAGAAAGATTATGCAGAATTTGTAACAAAAGAGCCTAAAGCAATTCCGTATATCAAACGATATATGATGGGTAATGAGTTTATAAACAATAAAAAAAGATATTGTTTGTGGCTTGTGAACTGTTCTCCAGCAGACTTACGAAAAATGCCATTGGTATATGAAAGAGTGCAACGGGTTAGGGAAATGCGTTTATCAAGCAATGATTCAGGAGCAAGAAAAAAAGCGGATACGCCAATGCTGTTTAGAGAACAACGAAATCCTGATCACTTTGTTGCAATACCCATAGTTTCATCTGAAAGAAGACGATATATTCCAATGGGTTATCTTGATAATAGTGTAATTGCAGGAAACAAACTTTTTATCATACCTGATGCCAAAATATATCATTTTGGCATACTTACTTCCAATGTTCATATGGCGTGGATGAGAACTGTATGTGGGAGGATGAAAAGTGATTATACCTACTCCAAAGATATTGTGTATAATAACTTCCCATGGTGCGACCCCACTCCCGAACAAAAGGCTAAAATTGAAAAAACTGCGCAGGCTATTTTGGACGCGCGAGCGCTTTATCCCGACAGCTCGCTTGCCGACTTGTACGACGAACTGACCATGCCGCCGGAGCTAAGAAAAGCACACCAGAACAACGATCGCGCCGTGATGGCAGCCTACGGCTTCTCGCTTAAAATGACCGAAAGCGAATGCGTTGCCGAGTTGATGAAGCTGTACAGTCACCTTATCAAAAATCAATAAATCCATCAATCAAGGGGTTCGATTCAAAATCAGTCGGACTCCCTTTTTTCTAATCACAGAAACATTCGGACGACAGCAATCAAAAAGGAGCAGCGCTGAACCTTCCCGACTCACGTGAATGCGGTGCTGTCCAAAACTTGTTTTGGGAAACAGCACCCATGCAGCGCCGCGATTCCCTGATAGGACTCCACAGTCTGATAGAAAGTAGACAACTTTCTATCAGAGAATAGTATTAAATAGAAAAAAGCCGACTGTAAAAGTCAGCTTCATTAGATTTCATTAGATAAAGAAAAACTCACTACAAGTATTGGCGTCTTCCTATTTTCACAGCCCGTCGCCGGGCAACTATCGTCGGCACTACAGGGCTTAACTTCCGTGTTC
>JAFUUV010000231.1 GCA_017471345.1 Ruminococcus sp. | reverse complement strand
GTTGAGGAACCATCTGGGGAAGTTGATGGAGGAGCTGCCGCTGCCGGTAAAGAGCTTTATGTAGTTGTCGAAGGTCTACTCGTGAGGAATCAGATACGGAACCGTTGTCATAGACTCGGCACGGAAGGAGTGCAGAACGAGGTAGATAAACGGAGAAATCCAGATCAGACCGAGTACACCGAGAAGGATATAGATAAGGGTGTTGGCGAGACCTCTTCTGAATTTATAACTTTTTATCATGAGAACGCCTCCTCATCCTTCATAGACTTCGAGTTGTTGTATACAATCAGGGAGATGGTGGCGCAGACGATAAATACAAGAATACCGATTGCCGCCGCAAGACCGTAGTCCTGGGTATCCATGGAGAGCTTGAACAGCCAGGTAACCAGAATATCGGTACGACCCGCCTGATAGTAATCCTGCGTGGTGGGACCGCCGCCGGTGAGCAGGTAGATAACGTTGAAGTTGTTGATGTTACCTACAAACTGTGTAATCAGCTGCGGAGTGGTGACGAAGAGCATATACGGAAGGGTGATGGCGGTGAAGGTCTTGACAGGGCTTGCACCGTCGATACGCGCGGATTCGTAGAGGTCTTCGGGAATGTTCATCAAAATACCGGACATGGAAAGAATGGTATACGGAATACCTACCCAGCAGTTGATGATAACAACCGTGGTTCTTGCCATGAGCGTGGTACTGTTGAGGAACTGAATTTCTACAGCTCCTCCGCCAAACGCTCGGGAAATTTCGGACAACAGGACGTTGATGGCACCGTTGGTCTGGAGCATCTGGTTCATGAGCAGAAGGGATACGAACTGGGGAACAGCGATGGAGATAACGAAGAGGGTTCTCCAAAGGCCCTTGAGCTTGATACCCTTCTTGTTGATCATCAGAGCGACGATCATACCGAGGATGTAGTTGGTAAAGGTTGCGAGGATAGCCCACAGGATGGTCCATCCGGTCAGCTCGATAAAGGTTTTACCCTTCTTGGCGCCTTCAACGAGGTTGAACAGCGAGCCGAAGTTGTCGAGACCAACCCAGGTGAACAGCGTTCCGGGAGGCATATGCTGCTTGTCGTAGTTGGTGAACGCGATCAGAATCATGAAGATCAGCGGCAGAATGTTGAAGATAGCAATCATCAGCACCGGGAAAGAAAGAAGGGTGACATGATATTTGCCATCGAGGAACTGCTTGACGTCATAAGCGAGAGAAGTGGGTTTCTGACCGTTTTCTCTCATCACCTGATGCTTGTAAGCGTCCTTGATATTCGCGATGTAAATCACGAACATAACGGCGGTGATAACGATAGTTAATACCGAGTAAAGCAAAATCAGCATGGAGTTGTCGCCGAACACCTGCTTGGGGATGCCGTTGACCATCTGCATACCGGTTTCTGTGGTACCGAGTGTGTTGAACTTGGAAATGTACTGCCATCCGAAGAGAGCGATGTACAGAACATAGAATATCTCTGCCAACAAGAAGAGAATACCCTTGTAGTACTTGCCCTTATGCAGGTCGCCCACGCCGAAAATCAAGTACGAAAGTTTCGTTGCCCAATCGCCCTTTGCGAAGGTGGTGCCGTATTTCTTGAATCCCTTGCCGATGCCGGTGAATAATTTGACAAAGCCTCTGCCGATTGCCTTGAAGAAATTACCCACCGCTCTGGGAATTGACACGAGAACCTTTTTGAAGTTATAACCGAACCTCTGGAAAGGATTGAGCATCTTATATTCAACGTATGTCATATAAGCTCTCCTTAAATAATCTCAAAAATCTCTCTTATTACAGGTACACCAAACTAATAATATTCTATTACGTTTTCCCCATAATAAAACATTATTCGTTTGGTGTAGACAAAGAAAACGTAAATGAAAAGGTACCTCGCTTCGGGGCACCTGCAAGAAGCGCCCCGAAGCTTTGGTTAATTTGATAAATGAATGATGCTGAAATAATTAGCCTTCGTCGCGAACGTTGGCAACAGTATCCTTGAGGAGCTTGGTGAAGTACTCAGCGTCGTCGGGATTGGTGTCTTCAGCGATCAGCTTGTTGCCGAGGTTGCCCATCGGATCCCAGAAGGTGGGAGCAATGTTAACCTGTACGCAAGCGTTCTCGGACTGCGCCTTGATAGCCTGCTGGACTTCGCTCTTGGTAACAACGTCCATAGCCTGAACGTTCTTGTTGGAGGGACCCCAACCGAGCTGCTCAGCTCTCTGCTGCTGGCAGGTCTCGCCTGCGAGGTAGTAAGCTAAAATCTGAGCGGATGCGGGGAACTTGGAAGCAGCGTTAACGCCGATGTACTTGTAACCGAACAGGGAAACGAGCTGCTTGTCAGTGCCGTCTACATTGATGGTGGGAAGCTTGGCAGCGCCGAAGTTGTCGCCGAGAGCGTCCTTATCAGCGTTGGTGTTCCAGGAACCGTCAACGCCGGCGCCGAGAGTACCGGTGGAGAAACCGGAAGCGATCTGCGCAACGTCGAGGGAGGTGAAGGTGCCCTTGTACTCGTGCATGAGCTTGGAGAACGCCTGCAGCGTCTTGACAGCCTCAGCCTCGTCGTACTGGGAGAACTTCTGGGTAACGCCGTCCTCTTCAAGGCCGTCAATCTTTACGCCGGCGGTGAAGGCATAGGTGCAGCTGTAGAAGCCGTTGCCGCAGTCGAAGATGAACTTCTTGCCGGCATCCTTACAAGCGGCGAGAACGTCCTCGAGCTTGCCTGCCTTGTCAGCGGATACAACAGACTTGTCGTATACAAGATAGTAGCCGTTATCGTTGGTCTCGGGATAAGCGTACAGGGTATTCTGGAGAGTACCTGCCTCAACAGTACCGGGAGCGTTCATCTCGGAAACAGCGTCAACAAACGCGACAGGAGCGATAACCTTAGCGTCAACGAGCTTGTTGAGCTGGTCGGAAGCGAAGCTGAATACGTCAGCGGCGGTGGAAGCGTCGTTCATGAGCTGCGTGCCCGCGTCGCCTTCGCCCTGCGCTACAACTTCAATCTTGGTGAAGGTCTTTTCAGGATAAGCAGCCTTGAAAGCCTCGATCTGCTCTTTTACGAGCGCGACCGCCTTATCAGGAGCCCAAACCTTCAGGGTGATGTTGTCCTCGTCACCGAAAGTAGCGGGATCAACAGTGTTTGCGTCTTTCACCGCAGCGCCGCCGCTGCTGCCGGAGCTCTGCTCAGAGCCGGAACCGGAAGCTTCGCTGCCGCTGCTGCTGCCGCCACCGCCGCAACCGGCGAAGACCGTGGCGGTCATCATGCCTGCCAATAAAATGGCGAGAATCTTTTTCATTGGAATAGCCCTCTTTCAAAAAATATTTTTTTACGATGGAGCAAATTGCACAAAGGCCACTCTGCTTCACTAATTAAATAATATCAAAAAACCAACCAAATTGCAACAGGTTTTGTAATTTTTAACTAAATCGTTAAAACTGCACTAAATTTTTGTTTAAATTTGCCCTTGATTCTTTTGAAATTCACGTTTCTTACAAATTATATGTTCGTTTTTTGTTTATTATCACCACTAACCCCTTGTGCAAACTGCTCAAAGGCGCTTTCCCGATTTAAGAAAAAAACCCGATTCGTCACTAAAAATCACGATATTTTTGCAGGTGGGTAAAAATTTCTCTTCTATTTTTAGTGAAAAATAACCAATCTTGTCAAATTGATGATTTCTTGCTGTTTTCGCTGTCGAGGTTGTAAATCGGCAAATTTGCTGATATAATAGAAATCGGAAAATGCAGCGAAAAGGAGATTGAGCTATGAAGCTGTACGATTTGCTTGCCGACGTGGCATTCACGCCGCTTAACGACCTGAACCCCGAGATTACGGACGTCATTTACGACTCGCGCAAGGTACAGTCCGGCGCGGCGTTTGTCTGCCTGAAGGGCTACGCCGCCGACGGTCACCGCTTTGCGCCGTCCGCTGTTGAGAAAGGCGCCGCCGCGCTTGTCATCAGCGATGACCTTGACTTTGAGGTGCCCGACCATGTGGCGGTCATCAAAACCGACGATACGCGCCTTGCACTCGCGCTGATGAGCCGCGTTTATTTCGGCTATCCCGAGCGCGAGCTGAAAACCGTTGCCATTACCGGCACCAAGGGCAAAACCACCACCGCCGCCATGATTGCCGAAATCTTCGCGCAGGCAGGCATTGCCGCCGGCACTATCGGAACGCTGGGCATTGTCTACGGCGGCAACACCTACAAAACCGACAACACCACTCCCGAGTCCTATGAGATTCAAAAAGCGATGCGCGACATGGCGGACGCCGGCTGCGGCGCGATGGTGATTGAAGCGTCGTCCATCGGACTCAAGCACAGCCGTCTTGCCGGCGTGACCTTTGACGTGGGCGTGTTCACCAATTTCTCCGACGACCACATCGGCGGTGTGGAGCACAAGGACATGGACGAATACCGCTACTGCAAAAGCCTGCTGTTCCGTCAGTGCAAAAACGCCGCGGCAAACTGCGACGACGCCAATTATACGGCAATCACCGCGGATTTTAAAGGCGAGGTGCTGACCTTCGGCTTCTCCGAAAACGCGCGGCTGCGCGCGAAGAACGACCGTCTGCTCTCGGAAAACGGCTTTATCGGCGTGCGCTTTGAAACCGAGGGACTCAAAGCCCTGACGCCGGACGTCGGCGTGCCGGGCAGATTCAACGTCTACAACGCGCTGGCTGCCATCAGCGCGGTATCGTTCTTCGGGATTTCCGACGAGGCGATTTTGCGGGGACTGAAAGCCGCGCGCGTCAAGGGCAGAGTGGAACCGGTACCGGTGCCGGGCAACTACTCGCTGCTGATTGACTACGCGCACAACGCACTGTCGATGGAAAACGTGCTGACCACCCTGCGGCAGTATCATCCGCACCGGCTGATTACCCTCTTCGGCGCCGGCGGCAACCGCCCCAAGGTGCGCCGCTTCGAGATGGGCGAAACCTCCGGCAGGCTCAGCGACCTCAGCGTCATCACCGAGGACAACTCGCGCTTCGAGGACGTGATGGACATCATCGAGGACATCAAGGTCGGCTTACATAAAACGGACGGCAAATATGTCGTTGTGCCGCAGCGCAAGGAAGCAATCCGCTACTGTATGCTGCACGCCGAGGAGGGCGATATCATCGTTCTCGCCGGCAAGGGGCATGAGGATTATCAGGAAATCAAGGGCGTCAAGTACCACATGGATGAACGCGAGCTGATCGCGGAAATCATTGAGGAAGAACATTTACAGTAAAGAAACGGCGGAAGGGTTTTCAAGCCCTTCCGCTTTTTATCGTATGGACGGTATAGTCATAGCCGCTGAGCAGCCGGAAGCTGTCGGCGATTCCCTCGGTGATGTAGAGGTCGCCGCTGTCGTCAAGAAGAATGTAATCAAAATCGGGGTGCTCCTGCCAGAAGGCTTGCGCGCCGTCGGCGCCTTTGACAAACAGCGCGGTGGAAAGCGCGTCACTTTTGAAGCCGTTGTCGGAAATAATGGTCACGGAAACGGTGCCGTTATCGACAGGATAGCCGGTGCGCGGATTGATGATGTGGCAGTAGCGCCTGCCGTCGCGCTCAAAGTAGCGCTCGTAGTTGCCGGAGGTAGCCACAAAGCGGTCGCTGCACAACACAGAGCCAAAATAGGCGGCGGAATTGTCCGGATCGCTGATACCGACGCGCCACGGCTCGCCCGTGGGCTTCTTCCCCACCGCCGCGACCGTACCGCCGAGGTTAAGGATACCGGAGCTGACGCCCTGCGCGCGCATCATATCAACCGCTCGGTCGGCGGCATAGCCCTTGGCGACGGCGCCGAGGTCAAGCTTGGCGCCTTGTTCGGTAATCTGTGCCTGATTGTCGGCGGAAAGGGTGACAGCGGCGGTCTGCGCGGCAGGCAGCAGGGCGGCAATCGCCGCGCTGTCGGGAATCGTGTAGTCGCGGCTGATGAAGCCCCACGCCTCGACCAGCGGATAGACAAAGATATCGAGGTCGTTGTCGAGCAACACGCTGTATTCCTGCGTCTTGCCGAGCACCTCGCGTGTCGCCGCGTCTATCCGCGCACTGCCGTCGCGGTTCAGTCGATACACATCGCTGTCCGCGTTCGTCGCGGAAAACAAACCGTCAAGGCGGAGAATTTCCTCCTTGACGGCGACGGTAGTCGCTTCGCTGCCGTAAAGCTCCAGCTGCATGAAGGTGTCCATGCTCTCAAACCGCTCGCTTGACACCGTGGCATAGCCGCCGCATCCGGCAAACAGCAACACGCACAGACCGATACAAAGGATTTTTTTCATTGCAAAACCCATCAGCTTTTCTTCCATGCCGCCGGCGCGAACAGCAGGAGCAAGGGATACAGCTCCAATCTGCCGGCAAGCATATCAAACGCGAGGACGCACTTGGTCAGCGGCGAAAGCATGGCGTAATTGCCGACAGGTCCGACCAGCTCGAGTCCGGGACCGGTGTTGTTGAGGTTCGCGGCGACAGCGGTGAAGCTGGTGACAAAATCCCTGCCCTCGATGGAGACAAGAACAAAGCTGACAATAAAAATCGCGATATACAGCACCAGATACACCGAGGTGCTGCGCATGACGTTGTGATCGACGGTTTTGCCGTCCATCTTTACCTTGCGGATGTTGCGCGGATGCACCAGCAGGTAAAACTCCTTTTTCGCTTCCTTGACCAGCAGCAGCACACGCGCGATTTTGAAGCCGCCGCCGGTGCTGCCTGCCATCGCGCCCATGAAGGTAATCACCATGATAATCGACTTGGAGAGCATCGGCCAGTGGTTGACGTCGCCGATGCCGAAGCCGGTGGTGGTGATGATGGACGAGGTATAGAAGAAGCTCTGATGGAAGGCGTCATAGGCCGTGGGGTAGAGCGGCATGATATTGATGCCGATGACCACCGTGGAAAACACGATGAAGCCGAGGTAGAACCACAGCTCCTCCATGCGTACCGCCTGCAAAAACTTGCGTGACAAAAACAGAATATACACCGAGAAATTGACGCCGAACAGCATCATAAACACGGCGATAACGGTCTGTAAATAATAGCTGTCATAGGCGGCGATGTTGGCGTTGCGCACACCGAAGCCGCCGGTACCGGCGGTGGCGAAGGAGGTGTTGATGGCGTCGAACAGGTTCATACCGCCGGCAAGCAGCATCACCAGCTCCAGCGCGGTCAAGCCCATGTAAATGCCGTAGAGCAGCATGGCGTATTGGCGCATTTTGGGCACCGCCTTGCCGACAATCGGTCCCGGGCTTTCCGCGCGCATCAGATAGATGTTCTGCTGACCGCCGAGCTTGGGAATCAGCGCGAGCAAAAAGACGATAACGCCCATGCCGCCCAGCCAGTTCATCAGGCTGCGCCACATCAGCATACCGTGGCTGAGGGTTTCGACCTCCTCGAGAATCGTCGAACCGGTGGTCGTAAAGCCGGAGATGGTCTCGAAAATCGCGTCGACAAAATTCGGAATTTCTCCGCTGAGGAAAAACGGCATCGCGCCGACCAGCGAAAGCAAAATCCAGCTCAGCGCGGTAGCGCAAAAGCCTGCCTTCTGGTACAGCACCATATTTTTAGGCTTTTTGACCTTCACCGCCAGCAGGCCGAGTCCGGCGCTGACAGCGCCGGTGATGAGAAAATAAAGGCCTTCGTGCTCCCGATAAATCAGCGAGGTAACGGTGCAAAGCTGCATCGCCGCGCCCTCGACAATCAGCACCCAGCCGAGTATATAGACAATCAATCGTTTATTCATGGCATACCCCTCAGCGTCTGCTCAAAATGTCGTCGAGGTCGCTGAGACCCTTGTGCTTGGTAATGACAACCACCGAGTCGTCCGGCAGGATAGAATCCGCGCCGGTGGGCAGAATAATCTTGCCCTTGCGCGCGATGCAGATAATCTGCAGGTCGTCGCGCAGGCTGAGCTGCGCAATCGGGATATTGGTAACGCGCGAGGTTTTTTTGACGCGGAATTCGAGCGCCTCTACCCTGTCCTCGTGCAGACGGTAGAGCGTTTCCACGTTGCTGCCGAGGGAGTTCTGCACCGCGCGGATGTAACGCGCAATGTACTCGCCGGCGATTTTCTTGGGGTTGATCACGCACTCTAACTGGAGCTGGTCTAAAATCATGTCAAAATGCGCGTTGTTAACCTTGGTGATGATTTTTGCGGTGGAAACGTTGCGGATGTACATGGAAATCAAAATATTTTCCTCGTCGTAATCCATCAGCGCCACCACGCCGTCGGCGTGCTCAATGCCCTCGCTGAGCAGCAAATCCTGATCCATGCAGTCGCCGTGGATAATCACCGCGTCGTGCAGCGTTTCGGACAGCTCGGCGCAGCGTTCGGCGTTTTGCTCGATAATCTTGACGGAGATGCCTGCCTTGAGCAGACGCTGGGCAAGATAGTAGGAGATTTTGCCGCCGCCGAGAATGATGGCGTCGCGGCTTCTGCCGATATTGAGGCTTGCCTTCCTGAAAAATTTGGCGGCGATTTCTGGCTTGGAGACAACCGACACACGGTCGCCCGACTGAATCACAAAGTCGCCGTTCGGGATGAATACCTCGTCGCCGCGCTCAACGGTGCAGATGCGCACCTTGCCGCGGAGGATGTCGATTTTGCTGATGGCGCGGCCGGCAATCAGACTGTTTTCCGGCACCTGCACCTTAATCAGCTCCACCTGACCTTTGGAAAAGCTGTCGATTTCAAGCGCGCCGGAAAAGCGCAGCAGGCGGCTGATTTCACCCGCGGCCGTCATTTCGGGGTTGATAAACATCGACAGCCCGAGAATATCCTTGACACGGTACAGGTCGTTGGTATATTCGGGGTTGCGGACACGGGCAATGGTATTTTTGCAGCCGCAGGCACGCGCCATCAGGCAGGTGTAGAGGTTGACCTCATCCTTCGCCGCCGCCGCGATGACCAGATCGGCGTTTCTCGCGCCGGCTTCGTCGAGTGTTTCGTAGGTAGCGCCGTTGCCCTCGATGCCCATCGCGTCGATAGAATCCGACAGGCGGGTGACCGCGGTGTGGTTGATATCAATGACAACGATTTCATGACCTTCGGCATTCAGCTCGGTGGCAATAGATGTGCCGACCTTGCCGCAGCCAACAATGACAATCTTCATAATCAGATGCTCCCAAAGACATACGGGAGACGCAACATCCCCCGCTGATTTTTGTATTGTGTATAGATAATACACCTTTTCGCTATAAAAATCAAGCCGATTTGTCAATTTTTATTGCATTTCCTGTCGCAGATGTGTTATGATACTTGCAGAGATCAGTGATAAAAACGGAGGAAGCAAGATGAAACGTGACGGCTATATTTCCTGGGATGAATACTTCATGGGAGTGGCGCTGCTTGCCGCCAAGCGCAGCAAGGATCCCAATACGCAGGTCGGCGCCTGCATCGTGGACAGCAACAACATTATTCTTTCGACCGGCTACAACGGCTTTCCCTATGGCTGCTCGGATGATTTGTATCCGTGGGAACGCGTGGGAAAGGATACCAAATATAACTACGTCGTACACGCGGAGCTGAACGCGATTCTCAACGCGCGAGGCAAAAATCTGAAGGGCGCAAGGCTGTACGTTGACCTGTTCCCCTGCAACGAATGCGCCAAGGCGATTATCCAGTCCGGCATTGCGGAGGTGGTGTACCTGTACAACAAGTACGCCGATTCCGAAGCGACGCGTGCCTCCACCAGAATGCTGCAGTCCGCCGGCGTGAAGCTGACGCAGTTTTCCGCGAGCACGGACACCATCGTTCTGGATTTCAAGGCGAACGCGTGATGGACGAACGGATGGAGCGCCAGTTCCGCTTCGCGCTGGAGGCGGACAAGGAAAAGCGGATTATGCGCCAAACCTACCTGAGCAACGGCACAGAAAAGGAAAATGACGCCGAACACGCGTGGCACGCCGCGCTGATGTGCGTGCTGCTCAGCGAATACGCCAACGAGCCGGTGGATGTACTGCGCACCGTCACAATGGTGCTGATACATGATATGGTGGAAATCGACGCCGGTGATACCTACGCCTACGACGAGCAGGCGAAGCAGAGCCAGCGCGAGCGCGAGGAAAAAGCGGCGGACAGGGTGTTCGGGCTGCTGCCTGACGACCAGCGCGACTGCCTGCGCGGCTTGTGGGAGGAGTTTGAAAGAGGCGAAACCCCCGAAGCGCGGTTTGCGCGCGCGATGGACAACCTTCAGCCCACCATGCTCAATCACGCGACCGACGGAAAGGCGTGGCGAGAAAAGGGCGTGCAGCTGCGCCAGATTCTCGAGCGCAACCAAATCACTCCCAAAGGCTCCGAACAGCTCTGGGACTACTCGCTGCAGCATTTCATCCTGCCGAACGTTGAAAAAGGAAACATTAAAGAGCACCTCTAAAAATCATGATAAAGGAGATTGATTTATGTCCAACAGAATTATCTTAAACCCCACTTCCTATCACGGAAAGGGCGCCATCGCCGAGATTGTCAATATCGCCCGCGCGCAGAATTTCCGGCATATTTTTGTTTGCTCCGACCCCGATCTGGTGAAGTTCGGCGTAACGGCGAAGGTGACGGATTTGCTGCAAGCGGCTGACATTCCCTACACCGTCTACTCGGGTATCAAGCCCAATCCGACCATCGAAAATGTCAAGGACGGCGTAGAGGCGTTCAAGGCGTGCGGCGCCGACTCTATCGTGACCATCGGCGGCGGCTCCTCCATGGACACCGCCAAGGCAATCGGCATTATCATTGCCAATCCCGAATTTTCCGACGTCCGCTCGCTCGAAGGCGTCGCGCCGACAAAGCATCATGCCGTTCCGACGATTGCCGTACCGACCACTGCCGGCACTGCCGCGGAGGTTACCATCAACTACGTCATTACCGATACCGAAAAGGAAAGAAAGTTTGTCTGCGTTGACGCGAACGATATTCCGGCGGTAGCGATTGTCGATCCCGAAATGATGTATTCCATGCCCAAGGGGCTGACCGCCGCGACCGGTATGGACGCGCTGACGCACGCGATTGAAGGCTACACCACCCTCGCCGCGTGGGAAATGACAGATATGTTCCACCTCGAAGCCATCAGGCTGATTGCGCAAAATCTGCGCGGCGCTGTGGAGAATATTCCCGAAAACCGCGAGGGCATGGCGCTGGCACAGTATATCGCCGGCATGGGCTTTTCGAATGTCGGTCTCGGCATCGCCCATTCCATTGCCCACACCCTCGGCGCGCATTATGACACGCCGCACGGCGTTGCCTGCGCGATGATGCTCCCGATTGTCATGGAGTACAATCAGGAGTACACCGGCGAGAAGTTCCGCGAGATTGCCCGTGCCATGGGCGTAAAGGGCGTTGACAGCATGACGCAGGCGGAGTACCGCAGGGCGGCAATTGACGCGGTCAGACAGCTCTCCGCCGATGTCGGCATTCCTGCCAAAAACGAAAAGGTGCGTGCCGAGGATCTTGACGTCCTCGCCGCCGACGCGTATGCCGACGCCTGCCGTCCCGGCAACCCAAGAGACACCAATGTGGAGGATTTGAAGGAGCTCTACAAGCAGATTATGGTATAAAAAATGACATAATTTGAGAGGTCAGGCAAAATGCCTGACCTCTGTTTTTTGAAGCTATTAAACTTTGTCGGGAAAACGCGTATTTTCACAGCGCCGCAAGCGTGCGCCGGAAAGGCTACTGCCAGTCGCAGACGTTTGCCCAGTTGAGGAGGAATTCGCGCTCCTCGGGATTGCCCTTGACGGACTGAGACGCCGCGACGATGGGCATCCACGCGTTGACATACTGACGGGCGGTGTCGGTCTTTTCGCAGAAAAGTTTGAGGTACTTTTCGGCAATCTCGGTCTGTCCCTTCAGGCAGAAGAGCAGGTAGGTACGCGCCGCGTCAGCCGCGCCGTTACCCTGGGTAGCGTGCGACCAGTCGAGGATGAAGGGAGTGCCGTCGGGCGTGATGACAACATTGGAGGGGTTGAAATCGCCGTGGCAGACCTTGTCGTGACGCTTCATGGAAGCGAGACGTGTGTGCAGCTCGTAACGCGTGGTGGCGTCGAGGTCGGAACGGCTGATTTTGCTCTGCATCTTGTCCTGCAGACGCTTGAGCAGCGGACACTTTTTGCCGAGAATCTCCGTCTGGACGTTGACAAAGAGCGCGAGATACTCGTCAAGCTTGTCGGGATTTTCATCCATGAGCTGCTGGAGGGTGGGACCTTCGATGTAATCGGAAATAATCGCCCACTTGCCGTCAATCTTGGTGACCTCTTCGATTTTGGGGATATTCAGACCGGTCTCCTCCACACGCGCCTGATTGAGCGCCTCGTTGAGAATGTCGGACTTGGGAAAGGATTCGTCAAATACCTTGGCGACAAGGTTGCCGTCGCGGTAGATGACCTTGTGGTCTCTTTGAGCAAGAATCGTATCAAATTTCATGGTAAAGCCTCTTTCCGCGCATTAAACCGCGTCTTTGTTGTTGCCGTAGAAGGCGTTGAGATACATCTGCTTGATTTCCTTGAAGAGCGGATAACGGGGTTAGCGCCGGTGCACTGGTCATCGAACGCCTGCTCGGTCATCTCGTCGAGGGTGGCGAGGAAGTCCTCCTCGGTGACGCCGTAATCGGCGATGGTTTCCTTGATGCCGACACGCGCCTTGAGGGCGTTGATGCCGTCGATGAGCTTTTCGACGCTCTCCGCGTCGTCCTTGCCGCCGAAGCCGAGGAAACGCGCGACCTCCGCGTAACGCGCGAGGGTGTGCGGATGGTCATACTGCGGGAAGGTGCCCATTTTGGTGGGAACCTCAGCGGAATTGAAGCGGATGACCTGCTCGAGCATCAGCGCGTTGGCAACGCCGTGCGCGATATGATGGAAGGCGCCAAGCTTATGCGCCATGGAGTGGCAGACGCCGAGGAAGGCGTTGGCAAACGCCATACCCGCCATGGTGGCGGTATGGGCTACCTTTTCACGCGCGACAGGCTCGTTCATGCCGTTGTCGTAGCAAGCCGGCAGGTACTCAAAAATAACCTGGAGCGCCTTGAGGGCAAGACCGTCGGTGAAATCGGTCGCCATCATGGAAGCGTAGGCTTCGAGCGCGTGGGATACGGCGTCGATACCGGAGGCGGCGGTGAGTCCCTTGGGGCCGGACATCATGAAGTCCGCGTCCACAATCGCCATGTTGGGCATCAGCTCATAATCCGCGAGCGGATATTTGATGCCGGTATCCTGGTCGGTGATGACCGCGAAGGGCGTCACCTCGGAGCCGGTGCCGGAGGAAGTGGGGATGGCGACGAAGTACGCCTTTTCGCCCATCTTGGGGAAGGTGTAGATGCGCTTGCGGATATCGGAGAAGCGCATCGCCATATCCTGGAAATCTACATCCGGATGCTCGTAGAGCACCCACATAATCTTCGCCGCGTCCATCGCGGAGCCGCCGCCGAGAGCGATGATGACATCCGGCTCAAAGCTTCTCATGGCTTCGGCGCCCTTCTGGGCGGAAAGCAGCGAGGGGTCTGGCTCAACGTCGGCAAAGGTGGTGTAGACAATGCCCATTTCGCTGAGCTTATCGGTAATCGGCTTGGTGTAGCCGTTTTTGTACAGGAAGGAGTCGGTGACAAGGAAAGCGCGGCGCTTGCCCATCACGGTTTTCAGCTCGTCAAGAGCCACGGACATACAGCCCTTCTTGATATAAACCTTCTCAGGTGTGCGGAACCACAGCATATTCTCTCTCCTCTCAGCGACAGTCTTGATATTGAGCAAATGCTTCACGCCGACGTTCTCCGAAACGGAGTTGCCGCCCCACGAGCCGCAGCCGAGGGTGAGCGAGGGAAGCAGGCGGAAGTTGTACAAATCGCCGATGCCGCCCTGTGAGGACGGGGTGTTGACAAGAATACGGCAGGTTTTCATATGCGCGGCAAAGACGTCAATCTTTTCGCGCTCGTTGACAGCGTCCACATACAGCGAAGCGGTGTGACCGTAGCCGCCGTCGGCAACCAGCTGCTCCGCCTTGGCAATGGCGTCCTCAAAGCTCTCCGCCTTGTACATCGCGAGCACAGGGCTGAGCTTTTCATGAGCGAATTCCTCGCTGATATCGACGCTCTCGACCTCGCCGATGAGAATTTTGGTGCTTTCGGGCACCTCTACGCCGGCAAGCTTGGCAATCGTGACGGGCTTCTGACCGACGATACGGGCATTGAGCGCGCCGTTGATGATGATGGTCTTTCTGACCTTCTCGCACTCGTCGTCATTGAGGAAATAACAGCCACGCGCGGCAAACTCTGTCTTGACCGCGTCGTAAATCTCCTTTTCGACGATGACGCTCTGCTCGGAAGCGCAAATCATACCGTTATCAAAGGTTTTGGAATGGATAATCGAATTGACGGCAAGCAGAATATCGGCGCTCTTGTCGATAATTGCCGGTGTATTGCCGGCGCCGACGCCCAGAGCGGGCTTGCCGGAGGAATACGCCGCCTTGACCATGCCGGGACCGCCGGTGGCAAGAATGCAGTCGCTTTCCTGCATGAGCAGGTTGGTCAGCTCGAGCGAGGGGACGTCAATCCAGCTGATGATGTCCTCGGGAGCGCCTGCCGCGACAGCCGCCTCCAGCACAATCTTTGCCGCCGCAATCGTGCTTTTCTTGGCACGGGGATGCGGACTGATGATGATGCCGTTTCGGGTTTTCAGGCAGAGCAGCGCCTTGAAAATCGCGGTAGAGGTTGGATTGGTGGTAGGGATGACAGCGCCGATGACGCCGAGCGGCTCGGCAATTTTCTTCATGCCGTTCGCCTTGTCCTCCTCAATGACGCCGCAGGTTTTGGTATCTCTGTAGGCGTTATAGATGTACTCGGAAGCAAAGTGGTTTTTAATCACCTTATCCTCGGCGACGCCCATGCCGGTTTCCTCGACCGCCATTTTGGCAAGCGGCAGTCTGGCGCGGTTGGCAGCGGTTGCCGCCGCGCGGAAAATCGCGTCAACCTGCTCCTGTGTGTAGAGGGCAAACGCCTGCTGCGCCTTGCGCACGCGTGCCAGCGCTTCGTTGAAGGAAGCGGTGCTTTCTACAATGGGATACTCTTTTGTACTCATATTATCTACCTCTTTATTGATGCTGATTCCGCCGCGCGGGCGGAGTGTTGGTGAGAGAATGCTGCGAAAAATCAGACCGCCTCGTACTGCAGATTATTGCCCTTGGCATACTCCTCGGCAAAAGAGCCGGCGGCGACCTTCAGCTTCAAGGTCTTGGGGCACTCGCTGAAGCAGTCGTCGGGAATATCGGTGATAGTCGCGGGAATGATAACCTCCTGCAGCGCGGGGCACTGATGGAACATAAACTGCGGCAGCTTGGTGAGCGTCTGACTTTCGGGAATGACAATGGTTTTCAGTCCGGACGCGCAGAACGCGAACGGCTCGATTTCCTCTAAACTTGCCGGCAGCTCGATGGTTTCGAGCGAGGAGCAGTAGAAGAAGGTGTTGGTGCCCAAGTGCTTCAAACCGGAGGGCAGCTTGACGCTGGTCAGCTCCTTATTGCTGGCGAAGGCGTAGTCCTGAATATCGGTGACGCTCTCGGGAACGACAACGGTCTTGATGCCCTTGTTGTTGAACACGCTGTGACCGATGGTGGTGACCGTGTAATTCTGGAAGGTATCGGGCACGACAACATCGGACGCGGAACCGAAGTAACGGGTGAGCATCAGCTCTTTATCATTGAGAATATAGAAGCCGAAGTTATCATCCTTGAGGTCGGGCTGGGTGGCAACCACCTCATATGCCTGCTTGCTCTCCTGAGAGGCAGGGGTTTTGTTATCGTTGCAGCCGCAGGCGGAAAGCGAAGCGGCGGTAACAACGCCAATGGTGCAGGCAAGAATGGTGCAGAGAATTCTTTTCATAATACTAATCCTTTCTGTTCTTGAGCCGCTTGACTGACTGTATTGTACCAGATTGTTAAAGTTTTGTCAATCTTTTTACGGCTATTTCTTTAATCAAAGCAAAACAAGCTTTACTGCCTATTCTATCTAATCATACCACACCCCCACTCCAAAGTAAAGTATTTTAGCACGCGGACTTCGACTTTTTTTATTTTTACTACGCGGACTTTGGCTTTCTTATTATGGAGGGTGCACGTTTACGCGACAGGTGTTCATCTGAACAACGCCTTCCCTTTTTGGGCACGCGGATATTTTAGCACGCGGACTATGGCTTTCTTATTATGGAAGGTGCACGTTTACGCGACAGGTGTTCATCATAACCTGAATCCGTGAATTTCCGGATACAAAGTCTTAATAAAGATAGAGAATACCGGAAAAAACGCGAATAATAACAAACACTTATATGGTGAAAGTGAAACCTAACCGTAGGGGACGGCATCCTTGACGTCCCACTGCACAAAACCTCAGGCTTTCAGGGACGTCTGGGAAGCCGTCCCCT
>JAFUUV010000230.1 GCA_017471345.1 Ruminococcus sp. | reverse complement strand
CTCTACCGTACAGACAACCGGCGGAAAAATCCATATCAACGACAACACACTCGGCGATATCTGGATCAGTGAGCTTGACGGCGTGGCTGTCAACTCCCTTTCCAATGACGGGTTTACATCTGACGATACCTTCAAATATTACAGCGCGGACGGCAAGCCTGCCTCGAACGAAGGTATCGATGTTTCCTCCTTCAGCGGCGCCATTGACTGGAAAAAGGTCAAGGACAGCGGCGTAGACTTTGCCATGATTCGTCTCGGAGGCAGAGGCTACGGCGACGAAGGCGGTCTGTACGCGGATGACAGAGCAGCGGAAAACCTCAAGGGAGCGCGTGACGCCGGTATCAAGGTCGGCGCGTACTTCTACTCGCAGGCGACAACCAACGCCGAAGCCGAGGAGGAAGCGGAATACGCCAAAAACGTTCTCGGCGATTTTCAGCTGGACTACCCTCTCGCCTACGACTGGGAAATCGTCAAGGATGACAACGCGCGTACCGACGCGGTGACTTCGACACAGGCAACCGAATGTGCCGTCGCGTTTTGCGAGAAGGTAAAATCCTTTGGCTATATTCCGATGGTTTACTCGTCGAGCCGCGAGTTTTATTTCAAATATGATCTCACTCGTCTGAAGGATTATGAGCTGTGGCTGGTACAATATGCCAACGTGCCCGATTTTTACTATCAGTTCTCGATGTGGCAATACTCCGAAACCGGCCATATTGACGGCATTGAGGGCAGCGTTGACCTCAACATCAGCTTCAAAAACCTCGCTGATTACGCAAAATAAAGGATTGCTCCGCAAAAAACTGCCGCTTCTGTTGTAATTGTATATTACTTATTGTTTATCGCAAATCTGATTTAATACTTATAGTATATTTTATTTACGGAATTATTGTTTTGTTTTACTAAAATATCGTGGTTGTATTTGGCATTATGCTGAATATAATCACGATTTTTATTTCTCTTATTGAAATTTATGAAATTTTTGTTATAATAAGGGCATGGATTTGTTACGAGTTTGTAACAGTTAATGAGATAGGAGAATTTCGAGTGAAAACAAAATTCATCGGTTTGGAAGGCTACAACGCAATCGAGCCTGTTTCCAACAGAAAATCCGCCAAAAAATCCAAGAAGCTCAATACCGCGCAGAAAACCGTGCGCTTTGTCAGAAGAGCGGCAATGCTTGTTGCCAAACGCTTTCAAAAGGCGGCTGTCAAAAAGACCGCGAAGAAAAATACTTCTGTTCTGGACAGACAGTACACGCAGGCAAGACGCGCGCCGGAAACCGCCGGCTCCTCTGCCATGGAGAGCCTGAGCTACCTCAAAATAAAAGCTGCCGGAAAACCATTGGCGCACGGAGCGCCGTCAGAGCCGCGTCAGCATAAATTTCTCAAGAAAAAGGCGTTGCTTGCCGCCGCGGCCTGTGCCGCGGCAATCACCCTCTCCTGCGTGACAGTCGCCAGCGCTCTGGACGTGCCGAAGCCTGTGAAGGAGGACGAGGTCAAGGCGCCTGCCGCTGCCGTCGCGACAGCGGATCAGGTGGTCTACACACTGGAAGCGCCGCAGACATATGTCAACAGCACCTATGCCACCCTCAGCGTAGACGGCGACATCATCGGCACCACCGATGAAGGCGAGGCGCTGGAACAGGCGCTCCGCCAATATTTAGCAGATTACCGCGCGGAATATGATGATACCACCACGACAGAATTTGACAACGACGTGCAGGTCGAAAGACACGGCGCTGTCAGCGGAACGGTGCTGAGCGCGGATGAGCTGATCAACGCGGCGAAGGATCGCTTCTCCGTCAGACTCGAAACCGACTGGTATTACGATTCCGACATCGAGTACGAAACCGAGATTACCTATGACGAGGACGAGGACAGCGACTACGAAAAGGTCGTGACCGAGGGTAAAACCGGCACCGTCCGCGTCAATATGCGCCTGACCTACCTCAATGGCGAATTTGTCAACGCTGACGTCACCGGCACCGAGGTTGTCAGCGAGCCTGTCACCGAGGAGCTGATTCGCGGCTCCAAGCAGGGACAAAAAGAGGAAAGCGGTTCCTCCGAGGGCAGCGGACAGTTTATCTGGCCCTTCCCCCACACCCACAACATCACCAGCCTCTTTGAATGGCGCTGGGGCAGAATGCACCAGGGTATTGATATTGCCGGCGGCGACGATTACGGTCAGCCCGTTATCGCGGCGGACAGCGGCAAGGTGACCTGGGCTGGCAATGACGGCGGCGGCTACGGCAACTACGTCATGATTGACCACGGCAACGGCTATATGACCGTGTACGGTCATGGCTGCGAGGTCGCCTGCTCCACCGGCGACTATGTCAACCAGGGCGATGTGATTATGTACTGCGGCTCTACCGGCAACTCCACCGGTCCGCACGTACACTTTGAAATCCGCGTGGACGACGTTCAGGTCGATCCGCTCGGCTACGTCAGCTAAAAACGCAAGCGCTTCCGGAAAACCGGAAGCGCTTTTTCTGTCTTTACTTAAACATATATTGGGCGGTATCGACGATATTTTCAAAGGTTTTGTAGGCGCGGTTTGCTTTTTTGCGCAGCTTCGGGTTATCATCCGCCGCTTTTTTGCCGACATAGCCGACCGCCATGCCTGCCGCCATACCGATGGCGACACCCTTGACCACGTTCATCGTGTTTTTGTTCATCCTCTCACTCCTTTGCTGATTCGGGTATTGATATTATTTGCAGTTTCCGATACAATATAACTTAGTAATCAAAGGAAAGGAAGTTTTTTCCATGGCAAAACTCAATCTCGTCCTCGTCGAGCCGGAGATTCCGCAGAACACCGGCAACATCGCGCGTACCTGCGCCGCCACAGGCGCTTCGCTGCATCTGGTGGAACCGCTGGGATTTAAAATCGACGACCGCAAGCTCAAACGCGCCGGTCTGGACTACTGGCACCTGCTCGACATTACCTATTACAAAAATCTTGACGATTTTTTTGAAAGAACAAAGGGAGGACATTATTTCTTCTTCTCAACAAAGGGCACGCACCGTCACAGCGACGTTGCTTTTCCTGACAACTGCTACCTGCTGTTCGGCAAAGAGACGCGCGGACTGCCTGAGCATCTGCTGATGCGGCACCCGAACGAAACGCTGCGCATCCCGATGATTGATGAGGCGCGCAGCCTGAATCTGTCCAACTCCGTGGCAATCGCCGCCTATGAGGTGCTGCGTCAGTGGGACTATCCGGCGCTGCAAAACAAAGGTGAGCTGCACCGGCACAGATGGAGTGATCTGAACAGTAACACTGCCGCAGAAATATCGGGCGATTTTTAACAAATCGCCCAAAACCTATTGATAAAGCTTGGAAAATGTACTATAATATGATTGATGTAAAATACACTTTTTTACAAATCTCTAAAACCCGAAAGGATGTAATGACTATGCAGCTGAACAAAGTTTCCGTTGACGACATCAACGTAAAGGGCAAAAAAGTGCTCGTGCGCGTTGACTTCAATGTCCCCCTCAAGGAGGGCGTAATTACCAACGACAACAGAATTGTTGCCGCGCTTCCCACCATTAAAAAGCTGATCAACGACGGCGGCAGAGTGATTCTCTGCTCCCACCTCGGCAAGCCCAAGAACGGTCCCGAGGAGAAGTTCTCCCTCGCTCCCGTAGCGGTTCGTCTGTCCGAGCTCCTCGGCAAGGACGTTGTCTTTGCCAATGACGACGAGGTTGTCGGCGAGAACGCCAAGAAGGCGGTTGCCGAGATGCAGGACGGCGACGTTGTGCTTCTTCAGAACACCCGTTTCAGAAAAGAAGAGACCAAGAACCTCGAGCCCTTCTCCTCAGAGCTGGCTTCTCTCGCGGATGTATTTGTCATGGACGCCTTCGGCTCCGCTCACCGCGCTCACTGCTCCACTGCGGGCGTTACCGACCACATCAAGGAAACCGCTGTCGGCTATCTGATGCAGAAGGAAATCAACTATCTCGGCAATGCCGTTGAAACTCCCGTTCGTCCCTTCGTCGCGATTCTCGGCGGTGCAAAGGTTGCGGACAAGCTCAATGTTATCTCCAACCTCCTCGAAAAGTGCGATACCCTCATTATCGGCGGCGGTATGGCATACACCTTCCTCAAGGCGCAGGGCAAAGAGGTCGGCAAATCCCTCGTTGACGACACCAAGCTTGATTACTGCAAGGATATGATCGCGAAGGCAGAGCAGCTCGGCAAGCAGCTCCTCCTCCCCATCGACACCACTATCGCGGCTGAGTTCCCGAACCCCATCGACGGTCCTATCGACGTTCAGGTTGTGGACGTTGACAGCATTCCCGCTGACATGGAAGGTCTCGACATCGGCGACAAGACACAGGCGCTCTTTGCGGAGGCTGTCAAGTCCGCCAAGACGGTTGTATGGAACGGTCCGATGGGCGTATTTGAGAACCCCACCCTTGCTGCCGGCACCATCGCGGTTGCCAAGGCGCTGGCTGAGACCGACGCTACCACCATCATCGGCGGCGGCGACTCCGCTGCGGCAGTCATGCAGCTCGGCTTCGCGGACAAGATGAGCCATATCTCCACCGGCGGCGGCGCTTCTCTCGAATATCTCGAGGGCAAAACCCTTCCCGGCATCGCCGTTATTGCCGACAAATAATTTAACAGCATTTTACGGGCGCACGCGTGTGTGCGCCCGTCATACTATACTGAAAGGAACGATTTACTATGGATAAAGCCAAGAGAAAAGCGGTTATCGCCGGCAACTGGAAAATGAACAAAACCCCCAAGGAGGCAACAGCGCTGCTGAACGCCATCACACCCTTGGTAAAGGACGCTGACTGCGAGGTAATCGCCTGCGTACCGTATGTCGACCTCGCCGCCGCGATTGAAGCAACCGCCGGCACCAACGTCAAAATCGGCGCGGAAAACTGCCACTGGGCAGAGAGCGGCGCTTTCACCGGCGAGATTTCCACCGGTATGCTCAAGGAAATCGGCGTAGAGTACGTTGTTCTCGGTCATTCCGAGCGCAGACAGTACTTCGGCGAAACCGACGAAACCGTCAACAAGAGAACCAAGGCGGCGCTCGCTGCCGGCTTGAAGCCCATCGTCTGTGTCGGCGAGCTGCTCTGGGAGCGCGAGTGCGACATCACCGAAGAGGTAATTGCCAGACAGATTAAGCTTGACCTGTGGGATGTTTCCGAGGAAGAGCTCAAAAATGTTGTCATCGCTTACGAGCCTGTCTGGGCAATCGGTACCGGCAAAACCGCTACCGCTGACCAGGCGGAGGAGGTCTGCGCCTTCATCCGCGCACAGCTGGCGAAGCTCTACAACCAGGCGGCGGCTGACGCTGTGACCATCCAGTACGGCGGCTCCATGAACGACGGCAATGCCGACGAGCTGCTCTCCAAAACCGACGTGGACGGCGGTCTGATTGGCGGCGCGTCCCTCGTGGCGGAGAAATTCGCGGCAATCGTTGCGGCGGCAAGCAAATAATTTTAGCAGGAAAGGGGTTTTTCCAATGAAAAAGCCTTTAATTTTAATGATTCTCGACGGCTTCGGCGTAGGCAAAAAGGGCGAGGAAAAGGCTAACGCTATCCTCGCGGCGAATACGCCGAACATCGACCGCCTGTTTCGGGAAAACGCGCTGACGCAAATCGGCGCCTCGGGAATGGACGTTGGTCTGCCGGACGGACAGATGGGCAACAGTGAGGTCGGCCATACCAACATCGGCGCCGGCAGAATTGTTTACCAGGAGCTGACACGCATTACCAAAACCATTCAGGAGGACAAGCTCAAGGACAACGAGGTGATTGTCGGTGCGATTCAGAAGGCGATTGACAACGGCACCGCGCTGCATCTGATGGGACTGCTCTCCCCCGGCGGCGTGCACAGCCATATCACCCACCTCTACGGCATTGTGGAGCTGGCGAAAAAAATGGGCTTGGAGAAGGTATTTATCCATGCCTTCCTCGACGGCCGTGACGTGCCTCCCTCCAGCGCGGCGGAGTACATCGACGACTGCATGAAGGAGCTTGACAAAATCGGCGTCGGCAAAATCGCCACCGTGATGGGCAGATACTACGCCATGGACAGAGATAACCGCTGGGAGCGCGTGGAAAAGGCGTACTCCGCGATTGTCTATCGCGAGGGCGTTGAGGAAGAATGTCCGGTCTGCGCCGTCAAAAATTCTTACGCGAACGGCGTGACCGATGAATTTGTCATTCCTGCCGTGATTAAGGGCGGCGAAGCGCTGAAGCCCAACGACAGCGTGATTTTCTACAACTTCCGTCCCGACCGTGCGAGAGAGATTACGCGCACCTTTGTGGATCCGGAATTCAACGGCTTTGAGCGCCGCAACGGCTTCTTCCCGCTCAACTATGTCTGCATGACGCAGTATGACGCGACGATGCCGAATGTGGAAATCGCCTTTAAGCCGCAGACGCTGAAGAACACCATGGGTGAGTACATCTCCTCTCTGGGCATGAAGCAGCTGCGCATCGCCGAAACCGAGAAATACGCGCACGTCACCTTCTTCTTTAACGGCGGTGTGGAAAAGGTCTACGAGGGCGAGGACAGAATCCTGGTGAAGTCTCCGTCGGTCGCGACCTACGATTTACAGCCGGAGATGAGCGCTTACGAGGTCACCGAAAAGCTGCTGCCTGCCATCAGGAGCGGCGAATATGACATGATTATCCTCAACTTCGCCAACTGCGACATGGTTGGTCACACCGGCGTGTTTGACGCGGCGGTCAAGGCGGTAGAGGCTGTTGATGACTGCGTCGGTCAGGTGGTCAATGCCATTCTGGAAATGGGCGGCACGGCAATTATTACCGCCGACCACGGCAATGCCGACAAGATGATTGACGAGAACGGCGAGCCGTTTACGGCACACACCACCAATCCCGTTCCCTTCTGTGTCATCGGTTACGACTGCAAGCTTCGTGAGGGCGGCGTGTTAGCGGATATCGCGCCCACCATGCTGCAAATCATGGGACTTCCGCAGCCTGAGGAAATGGAAGGCAAATCCATCATTTGCTAATCGGTTACTAACTGACACCTCCGGTTTTTCCGGAGGTTTTTTTCCGGAGAATTCCGGCATAATCCGTTACCATCCATAACGGAAATATGATGAAAAAGGAAATCTTTATGTTCAAGCTGCGAAGGTTTTTGAAGGACTACAAAAAAGAAGTGATTATCGGACCGCTGTGCAAGCTCTTTGAGGCAATTTTAGAGCTTTTGGTTCCGATGGTGGTCGCTGACATCATCGACGTGGGCATCAACGAGCTGCACGATACAAGCTATGTGCTGCGAATGGGCGGTCTGATGGTACTGTTGGCGGCAACCGGACTGACCAGCGCGTTGTTTTGTCAGTATTTCGCTTCAAAAGCGTCTCAGGGCGCCGGTACGCAAATCAGGCGCGCGCTGTTTTTGCATATCAATTCCCTGTCCCACGCGGAGCTGGACAAGTTAGGGACACCCTCGCTGATTACGCGCATTACCAACGACACCAATCAGGTTCAGCAAAGCATCGCCATGTCTATCCGCCTGCTGACACGCGCGCCGTTCATCATCATCGGATCGCTGCTGATGGCGGTATCCATCAATATGCCGCTTTCACTCATATTTTTTGCCGCCTCTGTCCTGATTGGCGTGACGCTCTACTTTGTGATGAGCCGCAGTGTGCCGATTTATGCCGCTGTGCAAAAAAAGTTAGATAAAATCGGACTGATTTCCCGTGAAAACCTCGCCGGCAACCGTGTAATCCGCGCGTTCTCCAAGCAGGCGACCGAACAGGAGCATATTGACAAGGCGACCGAGGAGCTGACACGCACCTCGATTCGTGTCAGCCGCCTGTCAGCGCTGCTCAGTCCCGTGACCTACGCGGTGACAAACGCCGCGATTATCGCTATCATCTGGTTCGGCGGCGTGAATGTCAACGCCGGCAATATGCGCACCGGCGATATTGTCGCGCTGGTCAGCTACATGACACAAATTCTGCTGGCAATGGTCGTGGTGGCAAATCTGGTGATTCTCATGACAAAAGCCAGTGCCAGCGCCAAACGCATCAACGAGGTATTTGAAACCAAGCCGAGCGTCGTAGAGGAAAATACGGACGACATTTTGGTTGACGCGTCCGCGGATACGCCGAAAATCGAAATCAAAAATCTGCGCTTCAACTACGCCGGCGACGGTGACGACGAGCTGAGCGACCTGAATCTGACCATCAAAAAGGGACAAACCATCGGCATCATCGGCGGCACCGGCTCCGGAAAATCCACACTGGTACAACTGCTGCCGCGCTTCTATGACGCCACCGGCGGCGCGGTGTTTGTGGACGGAGTGGATGTGCGGCGCTACCCCTTCCGGCAGCTGCGCCGGCAATTCGGCATGGTGCCCCAGCAAAGCGTGCTGTTCAGCGGCAGTCTGCGCGACAATATGTGTTGGCGCAAGCCCGACGCGACCGACGACGAAATCATCCGTGCGCTGCAGGTCGCGCAGGCGTATGAGTTTGTGGCAAAGCTGCCCCAAGGTCTGGACACGCACGTAGAACAAGGCGGCAGGAATTTCAGCGGTGGTCAAAGACAGCGTTTGTGCATTGCGCGCGCGCTGGTGGGTAAACCGGAGGTTCTGATATTGGACGACAGCTTTTCGGCACTGGACTTCGCGACAGACGCGGCGCTGCGCAAGGCGCTGCGCCGGTATACCGCGGGAATGACAACGCTGATTGTCAGCCAGCGCTGCGCCACGATTCGCGACGCGGACTGCATTGTGGTGCTGCACGACGGCAGGGCTGCCGGTATCGGTACACACGACGAGCTGCTGCGGAGCTGTGAGATATACCGCGACATCTGCCGCTCACAACTCAGCGAAACGGAGGTGCCGGCATGAAATCTCCCGCAGTCAAAAAAGTGCTTGCAAGGCTGAAAAATCACGCTTTTCTGCTGATTCTCGCGCTGCTCAGCGCGGTGGTCAGCATTTCGCTGACGCTATTCGTGCCGGTTCTGGTCGGCGGCGCTGTCGATAACATCATCGGCAAGGGTGAGGTCTATTTTGAGGCGGTTGCACAGATTTTACTGTGGATTGCTGTCGCGGTGGTCGGTCTGACCATCTGCCAATGGACGATGAACTATTTAGTGAATGTCATCAGCTTTCGTCTGGTGCGTGATTTGCGCCGTGATGTGTTCCGCAAGTTCAACTCCGTCCCGCTACAAGCCATCGACTCTCACCCTCACGGCGACCTGATCAGCCGTATGATTAACGACGTTGACGCGGTCGGCGACGGTCTGACACAGCTGGTTTTACAGCTCTTTTCGGGCTTAGTGACCATTATCGGCACGCTGATATTTATGCTCTTTATCGACTGGAGAATTGCCCTTGCGGTATTTCTGCTCACGCCGCTGTCGCTCTTTTTGGCGGCATTTATTGGCAAACTGACACACCGGCGTTTTACCGAGCAGCAGCTTTTGCAGGGTGATATCTCCGCCTATGTAGAGGAACACGTCGGCAACCAGCGGTTAGTGAAGGCGTTTTGCTACGAACAACGCGCGCAGCAGGAGTTTGACGCCTATAATAACACGCTTTTTGAGGTTGGCTTCAAGGCACAGTTTGCCGGAGCGCTGGCAAACCCCTCCACACGCTTTGTCAACGCGGTGGTCTATGCCGCCGTCACGATACTCGGCGCCATGACCGTTATCTCGGGAGGCATGACCATCGGCGGACTTTCGTGCTTTCTCACCTACGCGAATCAATACACCAAGCCCTTCAACGAGGTCACCGGTGTCCTGACGCAGCTGCAAACCGGTATAGCCGCCGCAGAGCGTGTGTTTGCGGTGCTGGAGTGGAACGACGAAACGCCCGACACGCCAAACAAATTGCAAAACTGCAGCGGCGAAGTGGAAATTGAGGATATCAGCTTTGCCTATTCCCCTGACAAACCCTTGATTCAGCATTTTTCGCTGCACGTCAGCAGCGGCTCTCACGTTGCGATTGTCGGTCCGACAGGCTGCGGCAAGACAACGCTGATTAACCTGCTGATGCGTTTTTATGAGGTCAACGAGGGCAGGATTCTCCTTGACGGCGTAGATATCCGCGAACTCAGCCGTGACGCGCTGCGCCGCTGCTACGGTATGGTGCTGCAGGAGAGCTGGCTGTTCAGCGGAACGATTATGGAAAATCTCCGCTACGGCAACGCGGACGCTTCCGACGATGAAATCATTGCCGCCGCAAAAGCGGCGCACGCGCACAGCTTTATTCGCCGGATGCCGCAGGGCTACGATACGGTAATCAGCGAAGGCGGCGGCAACCTCAGCCAAGGACAAAAGCAGCTGCTGTGTATCGCGCGGGCAATGCTGACGCATCCGCGCGTTCTGATTCTCGACGAGGCAACCTCCTCCATAGACACGCTGACGGAAATACGCGTGCAAAAAGCGTTTGCCAAGATGATGAAGGGCAGAACAAGCTTTGTTGTCGCCCACCGCCTCTCCACCATTCGCGAAAGCGATGTCATTTTAGTGATGAAGGACGGCAACATCATCGAACAGGGCAGTCATGAGGAGCTGCTGCGCCGGCACGGCTTTTATTATCAGCTCTATCACGCACAATTTGAGAAGCAAGCCTTCTGAAAAAAGAAATCTCCGCATATCATGATAGAAAAGATATGCGGAGGTTTTTGTATGTTGACGGCATTGAGCGTAAGAATACCCGAAAAATCGGAGGGCTTAAAAAAATGGGTGGATAAGCTGCGGCGCGATAAGGTGGAAATTCAAATCAATCGTGCGCGCGGCGTGAGTCTGCGGCATATTACATATACAAGCTACAGCGGAGAGGTACGGCTTGACCGTGCCGACCGGCTGATTGGCGCGCAGCGAACGCAGCTGTTATGCTCCGAAAAACTGGTGTTTCCGCACAAAAGCGGCTATCATCGCTTCAGCTCGCGCTCCTTTTCCGCGCGGCTGTGTACCAATATGGCGCTGGAGGTGCTGCGCGAATGTCAATGTGCCGCGCAACTGCGCCTCTGCGTCTACGATCCGCACGCGGTGGCGGCGGATTTTGTGCTGCACGCACTGCAATACTGCGTCAACCCTGTTGTGGTGACAGACAAAACAGATATCTACACCCTGACGCGCAACCGCGCACTCGAAGAACTCGGCGCCGGTCTGACGCTGACCGAAAGTCGTGCGAAAATCGGCAAATACGACCTGATTGTCGCGCCATCCGGAGTGGAGGACACGATTCACTTCGCGCCGGACGCTGTGGTGCTGACCACAGGCAATCCGGACGGCGCAGCCGGCGGCAACATCTACCATGGCTACCGATTCCGGATGCCCAACGGCTTTGACAGCATCAAGCCGAAGGAGCTGAGCGAGGAATACTTTTGCTCCGCTCTGTATACCCTCGGCTCACAGTTTGAGCTGGGCAGTATTGTACCGCTGAGCTGCGTCGGCGGCGCGTCCTCACAAACCGTCAAATCACTCGCTAATTTACTTGACATCCACTGCAAAAAAGAATATAATAACTAAGTGTGTAACCAAAAATACAACTTTTGGAAAGGATGTTGAATTATGGCAGCGAAACCGACCATGCTGACTGCGGAAGGTATGAAAAAGCTCGAGGAAGAGCTTGAATTTTTACACAACGTCAAACGAAAGGAAATCGCGGAGAAAATTAAGGTAGCCCGTTCTTACGGCGACCTTTCCGAAAACAGCGAATATGACGACGCCAAAAACGAGCAGGCGATTATGGAGGCGCGTATCACCACAATTGAAGCGATTTTGAAAACCGCAGTGCTGATTGACGAGTCCGAAACCTCCAACGAGCGTGTTCACCTGACCTCTGTTGTCAAGATTGAAATGCTCAACTCGGGCAAGCAGGTGCAATACATGATTGTCGGCTCCGGCTCCAACGAAGCAAATCCCAGAGAGGGAAAAATCTCTGATGAAAGTCCCATCGGCGCGGCGCTGATGGATAAGAGTGTCGGCGATGTGGTGGAGGTTGAAACCCCCGGCGGCATTATCGGCATCAAGATTCTCGAAATTACAAAGTAAGGAAGTTTTTATATGGGTAACAAGCCACAGCAGGCAAATACAAGCGATGTCATTCAGGTTCGCTACGAAAAGCTGCAGGCGCTCAGAGACGCCGGCAGGGATCCCTTTGCCATCACCACCAGCGACCGCGATGTTTACACCGCGACGGTGAAGGAAAGCTTTGAGGAATACGAAAACAAGGACGTCTGCGTCGCCGGACGCATTATGTCCAAGCGCGGCAAGGGTAAGGTTTCGTTCCTCGATTTGCATGATAAGACGGGCAAAATTCAGATTTTTGCCAAGTTTGACGACCTCGGCGAGGAGGAGTACGGCTTCCTCAAAAAGTGGGATATCGGCGATATCGTAGAGGTCATGGGCTTTGTGTTCAAAACACAGATGGGCGAAATTTCCGTACACGCCAAGGCGGTGCGTCTGCTCTCCAAATCGCTCAAGCCTCTCCCCGAGAAGTTTCACGGTCTGACCAACACCGACCTGCGCTATCGTCAGCGCTATGTCGATTTGATTATGAATCCCGATGTACGTGACACCTTCGTCAAGCGATCCAAGATTATCAGCAGCATTCGCCGCTTCCTGGACGCGCAGGACTTTATCGAGGTGGAAACCCCGATGCTCGTCGCCAATGCCGGCGGTGCCGCGGCGCGTCCGTTCTTCACCCATTCCAACGCTCTCGACGAGGATTTCAAGCTGCGCATTTCGCTCGAGCTGTACCTCAAAAGACTGATTGTCGGCGGCTTGGAGCGTGTGTATGAAATCGGCAGAGTGTTCCGCAATGAGGGTGTGGACACCCGTCATAACCCCGAATTTACGCTGATGGAGCTGTACCAGGCGTACACCGACTACAACGGCATGATGGATTTGACCGAAAAGCTTTACCGCCATGTCGCGCAGGAGGTGCTCGGTACCACCACCATTACCTATAACGGCGTAGAGATGGATTTGGGCAAGCCCTTCGCGCGTATTACCATGGTGGAGGCTGTCAAGCAGTATGCCGGTGTGGACTTCAACGAAATCGCAACCGACGAGGAAGCCAAGGCAATCGCCAAGGAGCACCACATTGAGTTTGAGGACAGACATAAAAAGGGTGACATTCTGAGCCTCTTCTTCGAGGAATTTGCCGAGGAACATCTGATTCAGCCCACCTTTGTCATCGACCACCCGATTGAAATCTCTCCCCTGACCAAAAAGAAGCCCGAGGATCCCAACTATGTGGAACGCTTTGAGCTGTTCATGAACGGCTGGGAAATGGCGAACGCTTACTCTGAGCTCAACGATCCGATTGACCAGCGCGAGCGCTTTAAGGCGCAGGAAGCGCTGCTTGCGCAGGGTGACGAGGAAGCCAATACCACCGACGAGGACTTCCTGAATGCCCTCGAAATCGGTATGCCGCCCACAGGCGGTATCGGCTACGGCATCGACCGCCTTACGATGCTCCTCACCGACTCCCCCGCTATCAGAGACGTCCTGCTGTTCCCGACAATGAAATCCTTAGATAAGTAACACCCCAAAACCCCAGTGTTTATGCGGGTTTAGAGAGTTACGATGTCTCGGGTTTACGCCATTTACGCCAAACTTACGCCAAACGATGCAGAAAGTTGTGCAGAGCGTAATCAATCGCATATTTTAAGACCTATGACCTTGATGAATTCATTTTCATCAAGGTCTTTTTTGTTTGACGGATAGACAAAATCAGGCTGAAATGATATAATGATAGAAAGATAAATCGGAATTTGTAGAGTACCTATATTACAGAATAACTGATTATAAGACAGATGAACTACAGGGAAGGAGATTCGAGAAAAAAATGAGCAAAGAGATAAAATGGGCTGTACTGGGAACAGGTGTAATTGCAAATGAAATGGCTGCAGGTCTTCAGAAAATGGGTAAATCTCTTTATGCAGTAGGAAATCGAACCTATGATAAAGCGGTTGCTTTTGCAGAAAAGTATGGTATCGAAAAAGTCTATCCGTCAATCGATGAAATGTTTGCCGATGAAGATGTGGATATTATCTACATAACGACTCCTCATAATACCCATTATGGTTTTATGAAGAAAGCTTTGGAAAATGGTAAACACATTCTGGTTGAAAAATCTATCACTTTGAATTCTTCAGAACTATGCGAAATGATCAGCCTGGCAAATGAAAGAGGCCTTATACTTGCAGAAGCAATGACAATCTGGCACATGCCGATATACAAGGAACTATGGAAGATCATAGAAAATGGAGAGCTTGGAAAAGTTCAGATGATAACGGTGAACTTTGGAAGCTTCAAAGATTATGATATGAAGAACAGGTTTTTTAATCGAAAATTGGCAGGTGGAGCAATGCTTGATATTGGAGTATATGCCCTAAGCATTGTCCGTAGCTTCATGGAAGAAAAACCCGAAAATCTGATGAGCCAGTGGAAGAGTGCACCGACCGGAGTTGATGAGCAGGCGACTATTCTATTACAAAATGATAAGAATCAGATGGCAACTGTAGCTCTTACCATGCACTCAAAGCAACCTAAACGAGCAATGATAAGTTGTGAAAAGGGCTATATAGAGATAATGGAGTTTCCACGTGCTGATAAAGCGATTATTACAGAAGCCTTAACCGGCGAAAAAAGGGAAATATCAGCAGGGAATACGGCAGATGCTTTGTACTATGAGCTTACAGATATGGAAACAGCAATTAATAGCGGAGATGCTTCTGTTATGAAACTACAGTGTTCGATTGATGTAATGGATATTATGACAAGGCTTAGAAATGAATGGGGATTGAAATATCCTGAGGAAGAGTAAATCGGAAGTTAAATGAACAAATTCTGATTTATCGCAGTTACTATTATGGCAATCGCAGGCAGCCTTATATGAGGTTGCCTGTTTTATTTGGGGTATAGACAAAATCAGACTGAAATGATATAATTTCAAAAAGACAAATCGGAAAATATAGGAGCGCAGAATTATGAAAGGTATTATTCTTTATCAATCCAAATACGGTGCTACAAAAAAATACGCCGATTGGATATCGGAAGCTACGGGATTTGAATGTGTCGAAACGAAAAAAGCGAATATAAAAGAAGTCGAAAAATATGACATCATCGTATTAGGCGGTGGAATATATGCAATGGGTATAGCCGGTCTTTCTTTTTTGAAAAGGAATATCGATGTATTATCCGATAAGAAGATAATCGTGTTTTTCTGCTGTGCGTCCCCATATGACGAAGATGCTTTTAAGCAGATCAGAAGTCATAATATGAAGGATAAACTATCTGATATTCCGATTTTTTATTGCCGTGGTGCATGGGATATGGATTCAATGTCGTTCAAGGACAAGACACTGTGTAAAATGCTGAGAAAAGCAGTAAGCAAAAAGGATCCTGCCGATTATGAAATATGGGAGAAAGCAATAATGGATGCTGGAGAAAACAAGTGTGATTGGACTGATAAAAAATATATCGATCCTATTCTCAAATGTATTTAGCAACTTGTACTGACGCATTTTTTATGAATTTGACCTTGATGGATTCGTTTTCATCAAGGTTTTTTTGTTTGACGGATAGACAAAATCAGGCTGAAATGATATAATGATAGAAAGATAAATCGGAATTTGATGGAGGATTCAAGATGACCATTACCAAAATTGAGAAGAACGGCATTTTATGTGCCATAGTAAATAGCGACAAACCTGTAATAACAGATGCCCAGTCTGCTTTAGATGTATTGATGACGGCAAAGTATGATATTGGAACAAAAAACATTGCTATCAGCAAAAAGCTGGTCGCTGAGGATTTCTTTGTTCTTAGCAGCGGTCTGGCTGGAGAAATCTTGCAGAAGTACATCAATTACGGAGGACGTATTGCCATCTACGGGGATTATTCCCATTACACGAGCAAGCCGCTCCATGACTTCATTTATGAGAGTAACAAAGGCAAGGACGTGTTTTTTGTCGAGACACAAGAAGAAGCAATTGACAGGCTGACGCAGTAAATTCTGATTTACAGCATTAATCTATACTATAGCAGGTAGCCTTATGTGAGGTTGCCTGTTTTTTATGCCCTGAAACGAATCGCATACTACGATGTTTCTCTCATTTATATATAATATAGGTAAAGGAGAGGATACGGTATGAAAAGAATGTTAGCTGATGTTCGCCCTGAACTTATAAATGAATGGTCACAGCGCAATTTACCTCTTACGCCGGACAGCGTAACGCACGGCTCTAATAAAATAGTATGGTGGAATGGCAAATGCGGACACGAATGGCGAGCTTCAATAAAAAACAGAGTAATAAGCGGAAGCGGTTGCCCTTACTGTTCCCACAATGCGATATTAGAGGGCTACAATGACCTTGCTTCTCAAAAGCCTGAACTTGCCGCTGAGTGGTCAGATAAGAATGATCCTCTACTCCCTACACAAGTAACAGTCTTTGCAAACCACAAGGCTTGGTGGAAATGCAGGGAGTGCGGCAATGAATGGAAAACGCTCATTTCCACACGGTCAGACGGCAGTAAATGCCCATATTGCAGTGGATATATATTACTAAAAGGATTCAATGATTTTGCAACGCTATATCCGCAGCTTGCCGAGGAATGGTCAGATCGAAACCTACCACTTACTCCTGATACAGTAAATGATAAATCCCGTAAAAATGTATGGTGGAAATGTCGGACTTGTGGCTATGAGTGGAAATCGGTTATACATTCAAGAGCTAAAGGCGCAATGTGTCCCGTTTGCGCTGACAGAGCCGTATTGACAGGATATAATGACTTGGCTACAACAGATCCACATCTTCTTGATGAATGGGACTTTGATAAGAACACCGACTTTTCACTGGAACACATTTCAAGACACTCAATGTACAGTGTTTGGTGGAAATGTCCTCTCAACCATTCATATAAAGCCGCTATATCAGACAGAGCAAGCGGAATGGGCTGTAAGGTGTGTGATAAGGAGTATAAGAGCGTACTTCCCAAATTAGCGATTATGGTATATGCTGGAATTAAGAAAATGACAGTAAAGTTTGATGATGATAGTATTATCGGTATTCCATTAGAATCATATATTCCCGAAGAAAAGCTCGCTATTGAAACTGCTAAACCTAATGAAAACGAATATAGATTAAAGCAATACCTCTGCAAAAAGCGAAATATTAAGCTCGTGTATATTCCCTATGGACGTACCGATGAAATATCCCTATTGGAAAAGATTAAACAGGCGTTTCGCTCTGTTCATATCTATATAAACTCAGACACAGAAAAAGACGCAGAAAACATTAAACAGCGCTTCTATGATTGGAGATTAAGACAATCTCAATCCACTGTATCTCGAAAGTGAGGAGGAAAATATTATGAAAAACCCGAAATGCCACGTTTATTTAACGAATGAAGAACGCTCAGAAGTATTAAAGTCTTTAATAGACCTTAAAAATTCGATGATGGAGCAGGGACGATACACAGACTTATTAGATGAAGTTATTGTCAAACTGTCCTATGCAAGAAAAAAGAATATTAAGGTAATATACAACTAAATATAGCTTATGAGCCGTCTGTTCCTTGATTGGAACAGGCGGCTTTTTTGCGTTTTACGAGATTTTTCAAAAATTTTTTTGAAAAATTTTTGAAATTTACTTCAAAAATGACCTCTCCCAGTGGGTACAAGTGAAAGGGTTATTTCCGAGCAATCGGAAAAGTCCTTTTCACGAACTTTGACAACTGAATATCATTTCTTCAAGTACGTTACTTGTGTAAGCAGAAATGCACAGCTACCGCAGCGGTACGCCACGACCTCCATATAGGAGCGAGCGCTAATTCCGTCTGTGAGTATCGGGCTGCTCCCGATATGGCGACGACCTGCACAAGCGATAATGATACTTCTCTACGGAGCTGGCGGAGTACCCGGCAGAGGTGAGATTCCTATGAGCCTGATAGCAGTCAGGCGCTTGAAGAACTTCCCATATAGATTTATCTATCCGCTGGGGTGTCGAGGACAAATAAGCGGAAAAGTTACATAGCTGTTTTTGCAGGACAGCTATTAAACCATTTGAAAGGAGGAAAACGAATGCCAAACTGCAAAACTATTGCTATTTGCAATCAGAAGGGCGGCGTTGGAAAAACGACAACCACAATGAACTTAGGCATTGGCTTGGCAAAGCAAGGTAAAAAGGTACTCCTCGTTGACTGTGATCCACAGGGCGACTTAACAACCTGTCTTGGTTGGCAGCGTGTCGATGAAATCCCTGTTACCCTCGCTACCAAAATGCACGAGATTATCCGTGACGATAGTACAGATGTAAAAAGCGGTATTCTCCACCACGATGAAGGTGTAGACCTCATTCCTTCCAATACGGATTTGGAAGCGCTTGAGATGTACCTTGTGACGGCTATGAGCCGTGAGAACATCTTGAAAAACTATCTGAACAAGGTGAAGCCGAACTACGACTATATCCTTATTGATTGCAGACCATCACTCGGTATGTTGACCTTAAACGCTTTGACGGCTGCCGACAGCGTTGTTATTCCTGTTCAGGCACAGTATTTGCCTGCAAGGGCTATGACACAGCTTCTTCGGACAGTATCAAAGGTAAAGGCGCACACCAATCCTAATTTGGCGATTGACGGCATTTTGCTGACAATCGTTGATAACAGGACAAACCTTGCTAAAAGCACGATGGACGCAATTCGTAAAAACTTTGGTAGCGTTATCAGGATTTACAAATCCAAAATCCCCGTTGCGGTAAAAGCCGCCGAGGTATCGTCCAAAGGAAAGAGTATTTACGCCTATGAGCCAAACAGCAAGGCAGCACAGGCATACGCTGATTTCACAAAGGAGGTGCTTGCAAGTGGCAGACAGAAAGAGCGACTTCGCTCTGCCGACGCTCGATGACCTTTTCTCCACGCAGGAGGAACGGGACGACG
>JAFUUV010000229.1 GCA_017471345.1 Ruminococcus sp. | reverse complement strand
GGCAGGTGCCTTTCACGGCGTCGGTGAAGCCGATACCGTTATCAACGTCGGTGTATCCGGTCCGGGCGTCGTCCGTGCCGCTCTCGCTAAAAACGGTGAAGGAAAGGATATTACCGAAATTGCCGATTTAGTCAAGCGAACCGCGTTTAAAATCACCAGAATGGGACAGCTTGTCGCAAAGGAAGCAAGCAAGAGGCTTTGCGTTCCCTTTGGCATTGTTGATCTTTCCCTCGCTCCGACGCCGGCTGTCGGCGACTCTGTCGCCTATATATTAGAGGAGATGGGCTTGGAAAAATGTGGCTGTCACGGAACCACCGCCACACTGGCGCTCCTGAATGACGCGGTCAAAAAGGGCGGCGTTATGGCTTCCTCGCACGTTGGCGGACTGAGCGGCGCGTTTATTCCGGTTTCGGAGGATGCCGGCATGATAGCCGCCGCACAGAGCGGACATTTAGATATCACCAAGCTGGAAGCGATGACCGCAGTATGCTCTGTCGGTCTGGATATGATTGTCGTTCCCGGCGATATTACACCGGAAGTGATTTCCGCTATTATCGCGGACGAAGCGGCAATCGGTATGGTCAATACCAAGACTACTGCTGTGCGCCTGATTCCCGCCATTGGCAGAAAGGCAGGAGATGTGCTCGAATTTGGCGGACTGCTTGGCTCCGGTCCTGTCATGCCCGTCAGAGACGGTTCGCCTGCCGTATTCATCAACCGCGGCGGAAGAATTCCTGCTCCCCTGCAGGCTCTTAAAAACTAACAATCGGCGGCAGCCTGCAAACAGGTTGCCGCCGATTATTTATGGGAATCTCTCATCATACTTTGTCGTTCTTACGCACGGCAAGGAATTATCAAAGGTTCCTTTATTGCATATCCTTTAATACGCGGTCTGCCGCCAACATCACGCCGAGCTTGCCGCCGTGAAAATTGAGACCGCCCTGCATCCATACGGCGTATGGCTCGCGCAGCGGCGCGTCGGCACTCAGTTCAATGGATGAACCGAGGGTAAAGGCACCTGCCGCCATAATCACCTGACTCTCATACCCGGGCATATCCGATGGCATGGGCTGCACAAAGCTGTCTACCGCGGAACCGCTTTGAATGCCGCCGCAAAAGCTGATGAGCTTTTTTTCGTCTCCCAACTCAATCAGCTGAATAATATCTCCGCGCTCATCGCAGTAACGCGGCGCTGTCTTAAAGCCGAGCAGTTCAAACATGGCAGAAGCGAAAACGGCGGTTTTCAGCGCTTCGCCGGTGACGTGCGGCGCATGATAAGCGCCCATAAACATCTCTCTGTTCACACCAAGGGTAGCGCCGATTTCTTTTCCTGTACCGGGCGTCGTCAGACGATAGGCGCACATTTCGACCAATTCGCGTCTGCCGGCAATATAACCTCCTGTCGGCGCGATACCGCCGCCGGGATTCTTGATCAAGGAACCTGCCATTAAATCCACGCCGACAGACAACGGCTCTGTTTTTTCAACAAACTCACCGTAACAATTATCCAGCATGATAACAGAACACGGCGAAACACGCTTTGAAATTTCACAGATTTTCTTAATTTCACGCCACGTCAGGGTATTGCGTAAGCTATAGCCGCGCGAACGCTGAATATATACCATTTTCGGCTTCTTTGCCGCAATATCCCGCTCCATCGCGGCGTAATCCAAGGTACCGTCAGGCAGCAGCTCTGTC
>JAFUUV010000029.1 GCA_017471345.1 Ruminococcus sp. | reverse complement strand
GTCAGCATTTCCTGTCTCGGCTCTCCGTCAACAGCGGAAGTCACTGTTTCCAGATACGCTTTAATGTGCTTGTCCAGCTCCGTTTGACAAATGGTATAGTTACTGTATTCTTTTTCGTTAGAAAGTCCTGTCAGCCATTCGGGAGTTGTCAGCAGCGCCTGTGCCAGACCGTTGATTACCATTGTTCGTTTCGGATCAACGCCGTCTGCTTCATATCGCTGAATGGTCGATTTGTTGACGCTGACGCGTCTGCCAAGCTCAGGCATTGACAGATTTAACTCCGTTCGGCGTTCCTTAATGCGTTCGCCGACCTGTTTTGGAGTGAACGGTTTATTGTTTTTCACGATACTCATCTCCTCTTGACTACTATTATAGCATAAACATATTTATTTTGCAACCTATTTTTCGCATATTTTCAAAAATATTTAAAAACAGGTTGCAATATGAGTTGACAAATAGTATTATTTTAAGTATAATGATAATATCAAAGTTGCATTTTGCAATCTAAACGGGGAGGTGAACGAAACGAGCACATCTAAAATAGGTATGACAATTGACGAAGCCGCCGAAGTCAGCGGAATCGGAAGAAATACAATGCGCAAGCTCATTAGCTGGGGCAAGCTGCCCGTGCTTTTGGTAGGTCGCAAGAAGATTATCCGCAGCGATACGCTGGATAGATTTATGACCGCCAATCAGGGCAGAAACCTTTTGAATCAGAGCGAAGTCCGCAAGGTAGAGTAAAATAAAGAGCCCTCGGCGACTGAGAGCGAAATACACCTCTTGCACAAATTCACGGAATTTATGCAAGGGGTATTTCGCCCCTGCGGGGAGCTGAGGGCGGCGTAAGCAGATAGGAGTAATATGACACGACACAGCTTTATCCAAATGTCGAAGCTGTCTAATGTCAAAGGAAGAATCAACTATATCACCAGCCACGCACGGCAGGAAAATCTGTATGCCACCTATCAAACCGCCGATTCGGCGTTTTGGTCTGCCCTTGCCAAAGAGGCTCAAATTGAGTTCAAGCGCAGTAATGTTAAGGGAAAGTGCATTGAAGCAAGGGAGCTAATTATCGCACTTCCCGAAGAATACACAAAGTTCAATCCTCAGCAAGTGCTTGAGAGCTTTACGGACGAATTCCGCAAGCGGTACAATGTGGAGTGCGTCTCGGCGCTTCATCACAACAAGCGCAAGACCAACTACCACATTCACCTGATATTCAGCGAACGCAGATTGTTGGAGCAGCCCGAAATCAAGACCGCTTCACGCAATCTCTTTTACAATGAACAGGGCAAGCGAGTCCGCACCAAGAAAGAGATTTTGGACGAAAGCGGTAAGCTCCGCAAGGGCTGCACAATTATCAAAAAGGGTGAGGTTTACGAGCAGCACCTGTTCACCGTCAAAGACAAGCAATTCAAGGGCGAGCCGTTCTTGCAGGAGGTCAAGGCGTTTTACACCGACCTCATTAACATAGGCGTTGCTAATCCCGAACACAAGTTGAAGGTGTTCAACAGCGAGAGCGTCTATCTGCCGACCAAGAAAATCGGCAAGAACAATCCGAGGGCGGCGGAGATTGAAGCGGATAACGCCGCAAGGCAGGAATGGAACCGCACTGCTGATTTGGCGCTGGTGTCGGGTATAGAGGAAGTCAAAATCCTCGCCGTGAAAAAGGAGGAGATTCAAGAGAAAACAAGTGAATCCATCAAGCAAAACGGTTGGCTGCCGAAGCTGTTCCGTTCTATTGTCGGCAAGGCAAAGGAGCTGTTACGGGATATGATCCGCACACAGCAGTTGCCGCCCAAGCCTGTGCTGAGTATTGATATGGACGAGTACCGTGTTATGCAAAAGCTGATGATAAAGGTGCAGGACGAAGCGGCGGCGATTCGCCGATTGCAGGACGTGGAGCTGCCAAAGCTGCAATCGCAGCTTGCCGAAACAAAAGGTCTGTTCAAGGGCAAGGAGCGCAAGGCATTGGAGCAGAAGATTCAGCAGACGGAGAAAACAATCGCCGCAAAGCTGGATTCAATCCCAACGATATTACAAGGCGACGGCTATCCCGACGCAGAGGTATTTATCGCCGCTTTCAAAAAAGCAACCGAGATTGTCGAGCAATACCGCCGTGACCTGTCCGAATGGGAACGCAAAGTGAAATCCAACCAAGCCCCTGAAAGGCAATCTCCACCGCCCGAAAAGCAGAGCGTGAGAAACAGGCTCAAACAGCTTCAAGCGGAAAGCAAGCAACGCCGTACCCACAACCGCCATTCCCAAGACATTGAAAGATAGCAAGACAAAGCCGACGGAGGTTTCAAATCAAAGCTCCGTCGGCTGTATTATTTCTGTATTCTGATTGAGGGTATGTAACGCTTTTAGGCTTCAATGGGTACTGTTTATGCGCTTTCCGGGGAGTGATTCTTGGTAAATAGGATAGTTTTATTGCTTTGCGAGTTTGGGCGTTACAAATCTGGTATTGACAAAACGATTATTATATTTTATAATAAAACAAATGTTGTAAAACGATTGTTTTAGAAAGGAGCTTATTATGCCCCCTAAAGCGAAATTTACAAAAGAAGAAATCATCGGTGCAGGCTTAGCGATCCTGCGTGAGCGTGACATTTCTGCCGTTACTGCAAGAGAAATCGGCAATTATCTTGGCAGCTCGGCAAGACCGATATTTACCGTTTTTGATAATATGGGCGAGGTACTTAACGGGATTGAAGCAAAAGCTCGTGAGATATATTCCGAATATGTTGAGCAAGGATTACAGCAAACCCCTGCCTTTAAGGGCGTTGGTCAGTCGTATATTCAGTTTGCAATAAATGAGCCGAAGCTGTTTCAACTTTTGTTTATGCGAAAAACATCCGGTAATATAGGCGTAAATAGAATACTCCCCGAAATTGATGACAACTATACCGATATTTTAAAATCAATTACCGATGAATATCCTGTATCGGCAGATGACGCTGTTATATTGTACCGACACCTATGGATATATTCTCACGGCATTGCCACCCTCTGCGCAACATCTATGTGTCGCTTTACGGAAGTTGAGATCGGCATAATGCTGACGGAAGTTTTCAAAGCATTGCTGACAGAAAGACTGAAAGGATAATAATAATGATAGCGATAAATGATTTAACAAAATATTACGGAAAAGCCGAAAGTCGTTTTAAAGCGCTGGATGGTGTTTCCGTTCGCATTAACGATGGTGAGTTTATCGTCATACTCGGCGCTTCAGGTTCGGGGAAATCCACCTTTCTCAATGTCATTTCGGGCTTGGAGACTCCGGACGGCGGTTGTGTTGCTTATGACAGCCAAGAACTCGGCAATATGAGCGAAAAGGATCTGACAAAGTTCCGACGTGAGAACACGGCTTATATCTTTCAGCAGTATTATTTGCTCCCCCATCTAAATGTAGAAAAGAATGTAAGGATGGGGGCTGACCTCGACAATAACAAGGATTATCTGAAATATATCGAAGCGGTCGGCTTATCCGATAAGCGCAGAAAATTCCCATCAGAACTCAGCGGCGGCGAACAACAGCGTGTAGCGATAGCAAGAGCGCTCGCAAAGAATCCGAAGGTACTTTTTCTTGACGAGCCGACAGGAGCATTAGACGAAGAAACAGGCAGACAGGTACTCGACTATATCATCAGGCTGCACGAGGAACAGGGCTTTACGATGATTATGGTAACGCACAACGGCAATATAGCCGAAACTGCCGACAGAATCATTAAGATGAACAGCGGCAAAATCGTCAGCGTTACCGAAAACACGGATAAAAAGACTGCTTACGAGATCGGGTGGTGACGGTATGATTGTCAGTATTAAGGACAGCGTAAAGTTGTTCGGAATTTCCATTATGACCTGCTGTGCGGTAACCGTCTGCAATATGTTTTTAAACTATTATTTGGATTTAACTGCGATAGCCGGTCTGATTGACAACCCCTACGCGCAGATGTTCTATGACGCACAGATTATGACTTCAAAGGTCGTTTGTGCCGTCAGTGGCGGCTGCTTGGCGATCACTACCGTTGTGATGCTGTTTTTCTATATCAAGCATTACATAGACAGCCATTCAAAGGAAATCGGGATATTAAAGGCTCTTGGTTATTCAGATTTCAAAATTGCAAAGGGCTTTTCTGTTTTCGGCTTGAGTGTATTTCTTGGTTGTTTCGTCGGTTATTTGCTGTCATTTGCGTTAATGCCGAGGTTTTATGAATTACAAAATAAGGACGGCTATTTGCCGGAGCTTTCTATTGGTTATCATTGGATATTATTCGTCCTGCTGGTGATTGCTCCCACTTTGGTCTTTGCTTTGATTGCAGTATGCAACAGCCTGTTAACGCTTCGCCAGCCTTGCGTCAATCTATTGAAGGGTATTGTAAAGGTAAAGGGGAAAACCAAAAACACAAAAGATAAAAAGACTTTTGTCGCCGAAATGAGGAGCTCTGTATTAAGAAGCCGCAAAACCTTGGTGTTCTTCATCGCTTTTTCCTCGTTCTGCTTCTCAGCTATGATACAAATGTCGGCAAGTATGAAGGATTTGTCAAGTGAAATGATGAGCTTGATGATGTTGATTATCGGCGTTGTTCTGGCGTTTACCACGCTGTATATCGCCGTGACCACCGTCATCCGCTCCAACCAAAAGAATATTGCTATGATGCGTGTATTCGGCTATGATAGCGCTGATTGCAAGCGTTCTGTTCTCGACGGCTACCGCCCGGCGGCGTATATCGGCTTTATCATCGGTTCCGTGTATCAGTATGCATTGCTGAGAATTATGGTTGATATTGTTTTTTCGGGCGTCGAGGGTATTCCCGAATATGAGTTTGATTTTCTGATGTTCTTTATAACGCTTGCTGTTTTTATCGTTGTATATGAAGGCGTTATGTTTGCTTATGGTCAGTCAATGAAAAAAATACCGTTAAAACAAATTATGAACGAATAAAAAAATAATCGAGCGAAGATGAATAATTCACCTTCGCTCGATTTTATTATACATAAATCAACTCTGCATTATAAAACTTGTCTGCAAGCTCACTTTGGCGCTGCATATCCCAAATATTGCAACACTTTTGATAATCCGTAATATCTGATTTAATTATATCTGATTTCATAATTATATTCATCTACAAATCTCTGATTTCTCTTATTATCATTTTCTCACCAAATTGTTATCAATATACTCCATATAGGGCTTGCGGTTATATATGCTGTCGAGGTTGTTTTTGTACCACTCAAATTCCTTTTTCAAGCCCTGTTCGAGAGGAACGGTATCGAGCATAAGCTCGTTTTGTTTACTTACGTCAAGTACATATTCATAATCATAGAAGCAGAAGTAATCCCGCTGCGGAATTTCTTTGTCTACGCTGACAAACTCCGGGGTTTTGCAAGCTGCCTTATAGCATAACTCTACCCATTCTTTCACGGTAACAATATCCTTATTGCCGACATTGAAAACGTGATTTTCGGGGTGCTTGTCTATTAGGATTTCGACAAAACGGCAGAGATCGGAAACATTGAATAATTGCAGCTTCATATCTCCGTTTTGAGGTATATAGAACGGTCTGTCCTGCATAGCGCAGTCAAATGGAAAAGCTTCACGGTAGAGGTTTTCATATACGCCGTAGAAATACGGCGGACGAAGAATGTAAGCGTTCGGCACATTCGCCTGCAAGTATCGCTCTGCTCTCAGCTTGTTCATTCCGTAATCACCCCAAACGGAATTGTAACCGCAGGGCTGTTCCTCTGTAAACGGCTGAGGATTTGTTTCGGGATAGACAGCACTGGAGCTGATGAAAAAGTAATCATCAAAGGTAACGCCCGAATTGAGCAGCGTTTTGATATGTTCCTCCGTATAGGCGGTTATGTCGAGAATCAGGTCAAAGTGCTTGCCGTTGAGCCTCTCGCCTAAAGCAGTTCTGTCACAGCTAATATGTGTTACGCCGTTTACCTGTGGTCTGCTACCACGGTTGATCACAGTAATATCATCGCCTTTAGCAACAAAACACTCCGCCGCATATTTACTGACAAATGTCGTGCCGCCTGTGATAAGGATTTTCATAACTACACCTCGAATTTAGTTTTCTTTATGGTTTCTTCTTTGATAACACTTCTCAAGTTTTTAAGATAAGATGAAAACTCACACTTATCCTCTGCGTAAGTTAAGTTTACCTCATACTCATTATCAGACCAAGTTGAAAGATCCGCTTCATTATGCTGTATAACAGCTTCTAAACCGTCAAGCGCTTTGAACAGTTTCGCTTCAAGAGTTTGCTGTTCTTCCATTTCACGATACAAAGCCATCATTTCAGTATTATATGGAGCAGGAAGATCATCAACCCAATCAAACAGTAATTTTCTCTCTGTTTCTTCGTTTGCGGATGTTTTATCAAAAGCGGGAATATCACCTGTGAACGCTTCACCGATATCGTGAATCAAGCACATCTTAATTACTTTATCAATATTTGCTTCGGGAAATTCGTCATTCATAAAGTACGCCATTAACGCTGTACGGAAGGTGTGTTCGGCAACGCTTTCGTGTCTGCCCTTTGACGTGTAAGAGTGACGTGTAGTATTTTTTAGTCTTTCTGCAACGTGCAACGCATTGAGTAAATCCGTTATATTCATTTTAATTAGCCTTTCAAATATCGTAATTTTATTTTACCATAAAGTCAGATAATTAGCAATAGAAAACGCCGCCAAGCAGGAGGTTATCCCACTTGGCGGCTGTGCTGATCAGGTAAATATTAACTCTGCATTTACAATCTCCGTTGCACGGTTGCGGATATTGTTCATTCTCTGCACCCACAGCATTTGATTGTCCGCTTTGAGCTGTTCAGTTACACCTTCCTTTTCGGCAAGTTGTTTTACCAACCGAAAGAACATCTCCTCTGCCTGCTCGTCGATGTCGGCGAGGTAAGCGGTAAGCTTGCAGCTTGTCAGCAAATTGGTATAGCGGATTTTGTGGTGTTGCTTGATGTACCGCAAATGCCGCTTGCCCCAAATGCCGATTTCAACCTTTGGCTGTTCAGGTAATCTCAGGTCGGGCAGAAGATAATCGCCTTGTTGTGTATAGCTGATTTCAAAATTGTGTTTCATTATAGAATCCTCCAAAAATATATTCGCACATATATCACAGCACCTTGATTGCCACATTTTGTTATAACTTATTATCAGTTTTCTTTCCCTTAACTTTGCCCTTGCGAGCTGCCGGAAACGAAATAATAAAATGTGAAATCCTATGTCCGCATAAGGTGAGCAAGCTGCGATAAACTCACTGTTTATCAGGCTTTTGGAGGACTTTACTAACAACCTATGATATGCTATAATAGCCATAGATTATTTCAAATTCAAATCGGAATTTGTGAGGATAAATCGTATATATGAATGGTTGGTTTACCGTTGAAGAAATTGATTCCCAAACATTTGCAATCAGCGAATACAAACACTGGGAAGAAACGCATTGTTATCTGTTATGTGGGCTGGAACGAGCCGTTCTCATTGATACAGGATTAGGGGTTTCCTACATCCGCAGCGTAGTGGCTGAACTAACCACGTTGCCTATCATGGTGGTTACAACCCATGTTCATTGGGATCACATCGGCGGGCATCAGCATTTTGATGATATAGCCGTACATGAAGCGGAAAAAGATTGGCTATCTGTCCGGTTCCCAATACCGCTGGATGCCGTCAAGAAGAGCCTAACCATGCTTCCTTGCGCTTTCCCGGAAAGATTCAATATTGACGCTTATCAGATTTTTCAAGGTATGCCACAAAGGATACTACACGATGGAGATCGGCTGGATTTGGGAGGCCGGGAAATTCATGTCATTCACACGCCCGGACATTCACCGGGACATTGTTGCTTTTATGAGCCTGAACGAAAATATCTGTATTCCGGGGATTTGATATACAAGGGGTGTCTTTACGCATTTTATCCAACCACTGACCCGCGGCTTTTTTATAAGTCTGTAAGAAAGATACAAGATTATAAAATAGAAAAAGTCCTACCCGGTCATCATCAGTTGGAAATCCCTGTTTCATTGGTAACAGAGATTGAAGCCGGGTTTGCACAGATAGAGCGAAGTGGACAGCTTAAACAAGGAAACGGATTATTTGATTTTAGAGATTTTCAGATTCTAATTTAAGCAACAAATTCTGATTTATAGAACAAAACAATCCAGAGGTCACAATCGTGAAACTGATACCATTAAACAAGCAAAGTAAAAAAGAACAGAAGAAACACCACGCTCGCAGCCGCCGTGACTGGAATGGCTTGAAGCCGACCACAAGAGTGGTTAAGAGCAAAAAAGTTTACGACAGAAAGAAACAGCAAAAGCCCGATTATGAATAATAACATAAAATACAAGTTAAAGCTCTGTAGATGAAGTGAAAAAATGAAGAGATTACCGAAAACGTACAGTCTGTTTCTCACCTTTCTGAAAATCGGACTGTTTACCTTTGGCGGCGGTTACGCAATGATTCCGCTGATTCAGCGTGAGACCGTCGATCATAAAAAGTGGATAAGTGACAAGGATATCCTTGATATTGTCGCAATCGCAGAATCAACGCCGGGACCCATTGCTATAAACGCAGCGACTTTTATCGGATATCGGGTCGGCGGCTTTTTTGGAGCAATGGCGGCGACTGTCGGCGTGGTGCTGCCGTCCTTTGCCATCATCGCGGCGATTTCCTATTTCCTTGCGGCATTCCAAAAAGTCGTCTGGATTCAGTACGCCTTTAACGGTATACGCGCAGGCGTTTTGGCGTTGATTGTCAGAGCGCTGTGGTCGATGTACAAGCAAAGCCCGAATGGGATTTTTTCTTACCTGATTATGCTCGGCGCATTTGCCGTGACCGCGTTTTTACCTGTCAATGTCGTCTTTGTGATACTGTTCTGCGCTGCGGCAGGAATTGTGCAGGCGTTGATTATCGGCAGGAGGGACAAACGATGATTTACTTTGATTTGTTCCTCACATTTCTGAAAATCGGGTTGTTCACGTTTGGCGGCGGTTATGCCATGCTGCCTATGATTCAAGAGGAAGTTTCGGCACATAGCTGGTTGAACCAAAGTGAGCTGATAGATTTTATAGCCGTAAGCGAGAGTACGCCGGGACCGTTTGCGGTAAATATCGCCACCTTTGTAGGCACACGAACCGGCGGCATATTCGGTGGCTTATGCGCAACATTTGGCGTGGTGCTGCCGTCATTTGTGATAATCCTGTTTGTAGCGCGGTTTTATCAAAAATTCAAAAGCAGCAAGCTCGTCGCGGGTGCGATGAACGGCTTGAAACCGGCTGTAGTCGGGTTGATAGGGGCGGCACTGTTGTCGCTTTCGGTTACGGTATTTTTTCCGGCAGGACTGAACATGGCAGTTTTTAGTACGGCACAGTTTTACGTTTCGCTCGGTATTTTCGCTGTGGCGGTTGTGCTGGCGTTTAAAAAGTTCCATCCGATTCTTATCATTCTGCTGTCAGCCGTTATCGGAATCATAGCCGGCTTGATCGGAACGGCTTGAAGCCGACAACCGGAGTGGTGAAGGGCATGAAGATTTACGACACGAAGAAACCGCAAAAGCCGGATATAGAATAGTGGTGATTGTTATGGATAGTGTGCCCTCCCCGAAAAAATAGACAAAAAACGCAGGC
>JAFUUV010000003.1 GCA_017471345.1 Ruminococcus sp. | reverse complement strand
GCTGTCATCCCGACTTACGTGGAGGGATCCCCCTGACAGAGCCGCCAACGTTTCTCACCGTCGCACCCAAGGCTCCCCTTGAGGGGAGCTGTCGCGCCGCTTTGGCGGCGTGACTGAAGGGTGACGGATAGGAACGTTACTTTACCAAACGCGCTGCAATCGGATAGGCTATCCGGCTTTTCCCTCACCCTTCCGTCATTTCGCACAGCGAAATGCCACCTCCCCTCGAAGGGGAGGCTTACCTTACCGAAAAGGTCTGTTTATTTATTTGGACGTAGACAGCAAGCGGATAGGCGCAGTTCCTTTCCTTACGCTGTCAGGCGGAAATTTTACGCGGAATCCTCTTGACAGAAGGCGGAAATTGTATTACGATAGAAACGTATTAAATAGACTAATACAACGAGGGGAATTCGTATGTTTCAAATTGATTTTGCGGCAAGAGAACCGATTTATGAACAGCTCTACAACGACGTCATCAAGTTAGCGGCTTCCGGCGTGATTAAGCCCGGCGACAAGCTGCCGCCGGTGCGTGTGGTGGCGGCGGATTTGGGTATCAATCCCAACACCGCGGCAAAGGCGTATCGTGAGCTGGAAAACGAGGGCTACATCTATTCCTCCGTGGGCAGAGGAAGCTTTCTGACTGACAAGCTCTCGGAGAATTCCGCGCAAAAGCGCCTGATTACCGACGCCTTCCGCAACGCCGTCATGGAAGCCAACGCTTTTGGCGCCGAAAAAGAGGAGCTTCTCCGGATTCTTGAGGAGGTTTACCGCTGAACAAGGAGGTATTGACTTGATAGAAATTCAAAATCTGACCAAACGCTTTGAAAACGTTGTCGCGGTTGACAGGCTCAGCCTGTGCTTCGGCGACGGCAGCGTGACAGGCTTGGTCGGCAGCAACGGCAGCGGAAAATCCACTCTGCTGCGAATGCTCGCCGGTGTGTTCCGCGGCGACGAGGGCAGTATCCTGCTCGACGGTCAGGAGCTGTTCGACAACCCTGCCGCCAAGGGACAATGCTATTTTGTGCCCGACTTTCCGTTTTTTTACAACAACAGCACGATTGAAACCACCGCCGCGCTCTACCGCTCGCTCTATCCGAACTGGAGCGATCAGGCGTATCTGCGCTACTGCTCGGTGTTTCCCATCCGCACGCGTGACCGCATCATCAATATGTCCAAGGGTATGCAGCGGCAGGCGGCGCTGATTTTGGCGTTGTCCACCTGTCCGCAGTATTTGTTCCTGGACGAAATTTTTGACGGTCTCGATCCGGTGGTGCGTCACCTGCTCAAGAAAATTCTGATTCAGCACGTCGCCGACCACCGCATGACCGTCATCATCGCCTCGCACAACCTCCGTGAGTTAGAGGATTTGTGCGACCGCGTCTGCCTGATGCACCGCGGCAAGGTGCTCATGGAGCGCGATATCGACTCGCTGCGCGCGGAGTTCCGCAAGGTGCAGATCGCGTTCCGCGAGATACCCCGCGTACCGAATCTGTTTGAGGGCATCCGCGTTGTCAACGTCTGGCGCAACGGCAATGTATTCAACGTGACCATCCGAGGTACCGAGGAGGAGTTTATGCCGCGGCTCAAAGCGCTGCAGCCGTCGTATATCTCCGCCATGCCGCTGACCTTGGAGGAAATATTTATCAGTGAAATGGGGGCTGCCGGTTATGACACAAACAGCATCGCGTAATAGGACGCTCAGGCAGTGCGTGGCCATCTTCAAATGGGAGCTGCGCAACTGCAAAATGCCGCTGTTGATTTTCGGCATCATCACCGCTGTCGGCATCACCTTCTGCATGATGGTGTGCCTGTCCGCCGGTGTGCAGGAGATAACCGACCGCGCGTCTGTCCTCGGCGGCGTGCGCGCGTTTCAGATTTCCGCCTCGTATGTCGTGGCAATTCTGACAGCCGTCTTTACCTTTATCTGCTCCATCCGCACCTATGCCTACCTGCACGACAAGCGCAAGGCGGATATGTATGGCTCGCTGCCCGTCAGTCGCCGTGTCTTTTTCGCGGCCAAAACCGCTTCGGCGGCAATCATTTCGCTGGTGCCGTCGCTGCTGGTGCTCTCGCTGATTGCGCTGTTCTCGATTGCCTTCGGTCAGCCGCTCGTCAACGAGGTAAGTATGCTCTTTCTGTATCTTCCGGTCGGCTCGCTGGCGTGTCTTGCCTTTTACGGACTGCTTGCGGTTTGCTGCGGCACCACGCCGAACACCGTGCTCAGCTTCATCTTCATTTGCGCCGCCTACAGCGTTGCCGCCGCCTTTGTCCGCGGTACGCTGATGAGCTTTGTGCAGGGCTTGCCTATGGTGATTTATTCCGACAGCTTCGTCATGAAGGCGCTCAATCCGATGATGGCGTACAGCGGCAGCAGCCTGATTTACTGGGTGCTGTTCATCGCCGCGTGCTTCATCGTTTCCGTGCTCCTGATGAAAAAACGCCGCGCCGAATGCGCGCAGACCTCCTTTGCGTATATGCTGCCGGCGTATCTTGTCAAGCTGTTGATTGCCTTCAACGTCGGTATGTTCCTCGGCTGCATTTTCGGCAGCCTCAGCGTGTTGGCGGTGCCGTATTTCGGCTTTGCCTTCGGCTTTGTCATCGGCAGCACCGCCGCCTACGCCGTGACGCATATCATTCTCTACCGCGGCACCGACAAAATTTTCAAAACCGCGATTCCGCTTGCCGCCTTGGTGCTGATGGTCTGCGTCGGTATGGCGGTGATTGACTTTGACTACTGGGGCTACACCGGCTACGTGCCCGACGCCGCGTCGGTGAAAAGCGCCGGTCTGGTGGATTTGGCGGACTGCTACTGTGCCGGCAGCGACAGTGTTCTTTCCATCGGCAGAAGCGCCGCCGATGATTTTGACGATGAGGAAAGCATTCGTGCCGTCACTTCCTATCACCGTTCCGAGATCAATCTCGACAAGGACGAATCCCGTTACGGCAAGGTGTGGCTGAACATATTTGTCGGCTCCTTTGTGCCACAGGGTGTGTATGAGCGCAACGGCTATGTTATCGCCTACAAGCTCAACAACGGCTTCACCGTCGTGCGCTATTATGACTCCGTGTTCCGCTTTGGCAGCACGGATACCAAAAGCCGCGATCTGATTCTCGACAGCGAGACGTACTTCCGCAATTACAGCAGTGTCATGAACGTCGCGCCCGCGTATATTGACGCGCTCACCCTCAACAGGATGCGCAGCAGCGAGGAGGATCTTCGGTATCTTCATGGCGACGACCTGATGCTGAAGGAATCCGAAAATGTGGACGAGGCGAAGCGTCGCGACGACATCCGCAGGCTTATCGAGGCGTACCGCCGCGATTTTGATGCCCACGGCAAAACGGGCAAAGCTGTTTATGACATCAACGTCAGCTACAAAAAGCAGAGCAGCAATTACGCGCTGCCCGACATTTTCTTCGACATGATTTCCTATGCCGGAAAGGATGGCGACAGCGGCGTCATCTACAGCTCCTACACCGAAACCCTGCAGGTGCTCCGCGATATCGGCGCGCTCACAAAGGATAACGAGCCGAACACGCAAAGCCCCTATTACTACGAAAATCAGCTGCAAGCAGATTGACAGATAACAAACGCGCCTTATCACAGCGATAAGGCGCGTTTGCGCTCCGTGTTTAAGCCTTTTGCACGGCATCTCATTCATCGTTTTCCGTTGTCTCCCACTCCAAAAAATAGGTGGACGGCGAACGGCGGTCGGGATTCTGCCTGAGGACGACGGTGCGACCGAGATCGGCGGTGGTAAAATTGAGCGCGTACGAGCTTTGGTAGGAGTTGCCGGCGCTGACGGAGAGGGAATAGGTCTTTCCCTCGTACAAGCCTGCCGACGCGTTCAGCTGCGCGACATCGTAGGCATAGAGCTGCGCAGCGGCTTTGGCGCACCGCTCGTTGCGGTCGCCTGCTTCAAGCAGTGCCGTGCCGTTGTCCGTGATGTGGCACAGCAGGACAATATCGTCCTCCCATGATTCCGGCACGCGGAAGTAGAGCTTTCCTTCGCTGACGCGCTTGGCACCGGTGGTTGCCGCTTCGGTCGCCGCTTCGGTTGCCGCCTGCGTCGGCTCCGCGTTTGCCGTCGGCGCCTCCTGCCGGTCGGTTTTGCTCTGTGCCGCCTGACCTGCCGGTACCGGCGGCGCTGTGGTTGCCGCGACAGGCGGCATTGTCGTCGGTACAGCGGTTGTCGGCGCCGCCGCGGTGGTTTCGATGACCTGTGTGTGACGCGGCGCCGTCACCGGCGCGCTGTCTTGTATGGAAGGCTGTCGCGTCGCCATCGCGACGCCGACGCCGCCAACGACTACCGCTGCCGCGCATCCGACCGCGATCAGCCTGACCGGAACGGCGGCTGGCGGCGCGGACGGATGGGCAATTGCCACCTTGACATTTCCGGCAGGCGTCGTGTAGGGAATCGTCAGGTTTTTTTGCGTCTCCGCACCGGAAATCAGGCTGTGCGACAGCAGCGACAGCGGCGACATTCCCACCACCGACGCGACGCCGTATTTTTCGAGATATTTTTTCATCGCCGACCGCGCGCTGTACAGGCGGCTTTTGACGGTGTTTTCGTTGACCTCCAGCGTGTCGGCGATTTCGCGGACGCTCATCTGCTGAAAGTAGTACAGCATCACACATTCGCGCTGGGCAAGCGGCAGCGCCTGCACCGCGTCGCGCACCAGCAGGCAGACCTCCTCGGTCTCGGCGGATTTGGCGGGATTCACCTGCTCGCAGTCATCGGCGAACTCGCGGTACTCCTCGTCTAAGCTGAAATGGACGCGCTCACGGCTGAGCTTGGTCTTGCAGTAGTTGGCGGTGATGATTTTAATCCATCCGAGAAACGCCTGCGGCTTTTCGAGGGAGTCCAGCTTCTGGAGCATCGTCAGCAGTATATCCTGCACCGCGTCCTGCGCCTTGTCGCTGTCGCAGAGCAGCGAAAGACTGTAATAGTAAATGTAGCCGCTGATTTGGTTGACAACCTCCTCCAGCGCCTTTTCGTTGCCCTTCTGCGCCTTGGCGACCAGCCGCGTCAGTCGGGCGTTGTCGATTGAGTATTTCGGAACCGTGCTTTTCATGTGCCATCCTCCTTTGTGCTTCTGTCCTGTCAAAAAGACGCGGAAGCGCGAAAAAGGTTTGAATTTGATTTCAAAACTATTGTATCACATCAAAGCGCCGTCGGCAAGCGCGGAAATCACAAAAGGCTTGACACGAGGTCAAGCCTTTTGCTTTATCATGCTACCACCTTGGCAAGCGCGCGGTTGACCGGAACAGCAATCACCGCGGCGATAATGCACTTGGCAAGGTCGATAAGGATGAAAACGGAGGTGAGGGTGGCGACGGCGCTGAGCAAATTCGCGCCGGTGTAAATCATATACAGGGCGATGCCCGGAATATAGATGCACGGAATTCCCACGACAACCGCAATCGCCATATACCGCGCAATGGCGTAGCGGCTGTCCGCCTTGCCCTTGAGCAGACTGACGAGGAAGGACGCGAAAATAAAACCGATGATAAAGCCGCCGGTCGGCGAGAGAATCACGCCGAAACCGCCCTTGCCGCCGGAAAAAACCGGCAAGCCGACAATGCCGAGCAGGGTGTAGAGCAGCTGGGCAAGCAGCGCGTACAGCGGTTTGAGAATCAGGGCAATCAGAATCACCATCAATACCTGCAGCGTAAAGGGAACGCCGATGGGGAGGGGAATGGAAATTTGCGCGGACACACACAGCAGCGCGGCACACAGCGCGATTTGCACCATGGCGAGCGTTGTCAGGCGTACCTTAGAGGGAGATTGGGTCAAATTGTCAACTTCTTTCACTTGTTCTGTTGACTATTATACACCCTCGGAGGACGATTGTCAACCCGTTTTTTCAACAAAAGTTTACAATTGAATTTCTGTTGTCATCTTGTACTCTGTATCAAGATGTGATATAATAAACGCAGGCAAAGTTTTGCGTATCAATTATGCGTAAGATTTTGCGTTTATTATAGATATTTATATTGCCCGCCCGATTTGCCGCTTCGCGGCAAGGGCGATGGCTGATTATATCATAAGCCCGTTGGGCTTATGATATAATAAAAAGGATAATAAATTGCAAAGGGTGATTGGATGGCTGAACTGACAGTCAGAACACGTTACGCGCCGAGTCCCACGGGCTTTATGCACGTCGGCAACCTGCGGACGGCGCTGTATGAGTACCTTGTCGCCAAGTCACAGGGCGGCAAATTTATCCTCCGTATCGAGGACACCGACCGTGAGCGGCTGGTGGACGGCGCGGTGGATATTATTTATAACACCTTGCGGTTGGCAGGCCTGCGGCATGACGAAGGTCCCGACGTCGGCGGCGACTTCGGTCCCTATGTCCAGTCCGAGCGCAAGGATATGTATCTGCCCTATGCTGAGCGGCTGATTGAAGAGGGCAAGGCGTACCGCTGCTTCTGCACCAAGGAGCGGCTCGAAAGCATTCAGAACGAAACCGTCGGCGGCGGCTACGACCGCCACTGCCGCGATTTGCCGCAGGAGGAGATTGACCGCCTGATGGCAGCCCATACGCCCTATGTCATCCGTCAGAAGATGCCGGTTGAGGGCAGCACCACCTTCACCGACGCGGTGTTCGGTGAGATTACCGTCGAGAACAGCGAATTGCAGGATCAGATTCTCATCAAGACCGACGGCTATCCCACCTACAACTTCGCCAACGTCATCGACGACCACACCATGGGCATTACCCACGTTGTCCGCGGCAGTGAGTACCTCAGCTCCACACCGAAGTACAACCTGCTGTATGAAGCCTTCGGCTGGGAGATTCCGACCTACATCCACCTGCCCCTGATTATGGGCAAGGACGCCGACGGCAATGTTTCCAAGCTGTCCAAGCGTCACGGCGCGACGGGCTTTTATGACCTCATCGACGACGGCTACCTGCCGCAGGCGATTATCAATTACATCGCCCTGCTCGGCTGGTGCCCCAAGGATAATCAGGAGATTTTCTCCCTTGCGCAGTTAGAGCAGGCGTTTGATATCGGCGGCATCAGCAAATCGCCGTCCGTGTTTGACTATGACAAGCTGAGCTGGTTCAACGGCGAGTATATCAGGGCGATGACCGTTGAGGAATTCACCGACGCCGCGATGCCGTACTATCGTCAGGTTTTCGGCGACCGCGCCATGCCGTATGAAAAATTTGCCGGTATCCTGCAAAAGCGCGTGACGCAGCTGACGCAGATTCCCGAAATGCTCGATTTCTTCGCGGCGCTTCCCGACTACGACAAAACGCTCTTTGTCAACAAAAAGAGCAAAACCAACCTCGAAAACGTGCCCGTGCTGCTGCGGGAGGCGACCGACCGCCTCGCGGCGCTTCCCGAATGGAACGCCGACGCGATTCACGATTGTTTGATTCAGATGGCGGCGGACAAGGAGCTGAAAAACGGCACCGTCATGTGGCCGGTACGCATCGCCGCCGCAGGCAAAACCGTCACCCCCGGCGGCGCGGTCGAGATTCTGGACATCCTCGGCAGAGAGGAGTCCCTCCGCCGCCTGCACCTCGGCTTAGAGAAGCTTTGAGGTTTCCTCTCCCAAAAGCGGAGCATCGTAATAAAAGAAAGAACTGAAAAGAAGGCAGAAAATATGGCAGAAAATACTAATGAAGTGATGACCGGCAATTTTATACATGATTTTATCGAGGAGGACATTGCCGAAGGCGGCAGATGCGCGGGACAGCAGGTACACACCCGTTTTCCGCCGGAGCCGAACGGCTACCTCCATATCGGTCACGCCAAGGCGGTGTGCATCAACTTCGGCACCGCCGAAAAATACCACGGCATCTGCAACCTGCGCATGGACGACACCAACCCCACCAAGGAGGATGTGGAGTACGTTGACGCGATTAAGGAGGACATCAAGTGGCTGGGCTTTGACTGGGACGACCGCTTCTACTTCGCGTCCGAGTACTTTGAGCAGATGTACGACTTCGCTGTCGAGCTGATTGAAAAGGGACTCGCCTATGTCTGCGAGCTGACGCCCGAGCAGATGCGCGAATTCCGCGGCGATACCGCGACGCCGGCAAAAAGTCCCTACCGCGACCGTCCGATTGCGGAGAGTCTCGACCTGTTCCGCCGCACGAGAGCCGGCGAATTCGCCGACGGCAGCATGACGCTGCGCGCCAAAATCGACCTCGCCTCCGGCAACTTCAATATGCGCGATCCGGTCATTTACCGCATCAACCGCCTGCGCCACCACCGCACCGGCGATCAGTGGTGCATCTACCCGATGTACGACTTCGCGCACCCGATTGAGGACGCGATAGAGGGCATCACCCATTCCCTCTGCTCGCTGGAATTTGAGGATCACCGCCCGTTGTACGACTGGGTGATTAACCATATCTCCGCGCCGAGCAAGCCGCGTCAGATTGAGTTTGCGCGGCTCGGCATCAACAATACCGTCATGTCCAAGCGCAAGCTGCGCGAGTTGGTCGAAAACAACCACGTCAGCGGTTGGGACGATCCGCGTATGCCCACCCTCTGCGGTCTGCGCAGACGCGGCTACACACCGCGCTCCATCCGCTCGTTCGTCGATCAGATCGGCGTGTCCAAGGTCAACTCCGTGGTGGAGTACGCCTTTTTGGAGCACTGCCTGCGCGACGACCTCAACGAAACCGCCGCGCGTGTGATGTGCGTTCTGCACCCCGTCAAGCTGATTGTCACCAACTATCCCGAGGGACAGACCGAGACCTTTGAGGTGGAGAACAACCCCAACCGTCCCGAGGACGGCACCCGCACCGTCACCTTCTCGCGCGAATGTTGGATTGAAGCGGAGGATTTCATGGAGGTGCCGGTCAAGAAATACCAGCGCCTGTACCCCGGCAACGAGGTGCGTCTCAAATCGGCGTATATCGTCAAGTGCACCGGCTGCGAAAAGGACGCCGACGGCAACGTCACGGCGGTCTATGCCGAGTACGATCCGCAGACACGCGGCGGCAATACGCCCGACGGCAGAAAGGTGCGCGGTACGATTCACTGGGTGGACGCGGAAAACGCCGTGGACGCGGAGGTGCGTCTGTATGACAACCTCTTTACCGTGCCCGATCCCGACGCGCAGGAGGGCAGCTTCCTCGATTACCTCAACCCGAAGTCCCTCGAAATTCTGCAAAACTGCAAGGCGGAGCGCAACCTTGCCGGCGCCGCCGCGCCGCAGAGCTTCCAGTTTATGCGCCTCGGCTACTTCTGCGTGGACAACCGCGACAGCACGCCCGACCATCTTGTCTTTAACCGCAGCGTCAGCCTGAAGGACGGCTTCAAGAAGAAGTAAACATTACTTGCGATGATGAAAACAACTCTTATCACCGGCGGCGCCGGCGGCATCGGCACGGCGCTCTGCGTCGGCTTTGCCAAGGCAGGCTGTCACGTCGCCGTGCATTACCATACCAAGCGCGAAAAGGCGGAGCAGCTCGCCGAAACCCTGCGCCGCAGCTACGGCGTCAAGGCGGCGGCGGTGCAAGCCGACGTCGCGGACAGAGAAAGCGTCAACCGAATGTTTGATGAGGTTGACAAACACTTCGGCGGTGTGGATATCCTCATCAACAACGCCGGCGTCGCGCAGCAAAAGCTCTTTACCGATATCACCGAGACGGACTGGCGCCGGATGACCGGCGTCAACCTCGACGGCGTGTTCTATTGCTGTCAGGAAGCGCTGCGCCGCTATATGCTGCCGCGCCACATCGGCGTGATTCTCAACATCAGCTCCATGTGGGGGCAGGTCGGCGCGTCCTGCGAGGTGCACTACAGCGCGGCGAAGGCGGCGGTCATCGGCTTGACAAAAGCCTTGGCAAAGGAGGTCGGACTCTCCGGCGTGCGCGTCAACGCCATCGCGCCGGGCGTGGTGACAACCGAGATGATGGCGGATTTCGACGAAGCGACTCTGCAGGCGCTGCGCGAGGAAACACCGCTCAATACCCTCGGCACACCAAAGGATATCGCCGACGCGGCGGTTTTCCTCTGCTCCGGAAAAGCAGGCTTCATCACCGGACAAATCCTCGGCGTGAACGGCGGATTTGTGATATAAGGTGCCCATCATATAAAAAAACCTGTCGGTTGTTTCCGGCAGGTTTTTTGTTTGGAAAATACATTTTCAGCTTGAATGTGACCGTCTGCCTTAAATCATCGTTTTTTTCACACCTGCATATCTCAAAACGAACTTAACGGAAAGTTGCAACTTCGTCTATAGCGCCGGTAGTGACATTAACTCGTTTGATTTGCTTCTCCTCCGGAAACTGATACAAATAAAGGTATTGATCGTCAAATGAGTAAAGGGATTCGGCACCGCAATCGCAAACTGTCTCAACTTTCTGACCGGCTATATGATAGATCTTCTCTTTTGTGGATACAAATATTTCCCCATCGACAAGAGTCATATCGGAAAAATAGGTGTATCCTGAATTGTCGATGTGTTCGATCCGATCGTCCTCAAATGAATAGGCGTATAGGTCGAGACCTTTCGAGAACACACAGTTCTCACCGTTGACAATAAATCTGTCAAGATTCTCTATCAATGCGGCGATCAATTGTCCGTTTGCCGAAGGAGATTTTGGATCAAAAACATACAGTTTTCTTTCTGCTGTTACGTAGTAAACCTTTTGATCAAACACGCAGAAATCAACCTCACTGCCGCAATCAACGGATATTTCGCGATCCTGAAAGCGGATATGTAAAGCATCCTGATGATCCGCATCAATCCACACCGCAAGTTCATCGGTAAGATAAAAATTCCGGTAAGGTTCAAAGTCAAATGTGCAATTCTCGAATTTCTCAGTAGACTCGTTATATTTCATGAACACATACCGATCATCTTCTTTGATTTGACCATATGCGTACAAATCGTTTCGGTAGCAGAAATACTTTATGAAAACAAGCGAAAACTGAGACTTTATCAACGAGGTCGGGTTTAGCTGCTCGTAAACCCCATTTTTGAATCCGAAAATCCTTTCATGATATATACTGTCACAGAAAAATAACTCTCCGTTTCGCGCGGCGATCATACCGCCCGAACGCAGATTGTTTTGTATGTTTCCCTGCTTGACCACGCCTACTGTCAATTCGGTATTCGAGCTTTGAATCGGACTCAATGGATACCTTGTCTGAAGCAGGGAACATCCAGAAAATAATAAAGCTACTGTCAGCATGATTGATACGATGTTTTTTCCCATTTTTAACTAACCTTGAAAATAATCATTAAAATAATACATCATATATGAAGCCTTGCTATATTTCATTGCATATTCAGCAAGACTAATGTTATGAAACGCTTGATTTGGCATAAGCCGGCTGCTTCGAAGGCACGCCGGTGGTATTGGCGACGGTGACGATGGTGACGTTGAAGCCGAGCACACGGTTATAGGTGATATCCGGCGTAATGCTTCTGACAACGGACAGTCCGGTAATTTCTCTGCCGGATTCGTCGATGTATTCGGTGGGGTTGAAGATGACGCCGTTGTCGCGGAAGCGCAGCACCAGCTGATTTTCCGTCAGCCTCAGACAAATGTCAATCTCGTTTTTGCCCTTGTAGGCGTACTTGACGATATTGACCGCCAGCTCCTCAGCCGAAACCGCAAGAATGTTGGCAAGCTCGGGAGCAATCCGGTTTTTATCGCAAAACGCGACGATTTCCTTTGAAACCTCCACCGCTTTTTCTATCTCGTTATGGATGGACATATCGAGCGTATCCCGTTCGGAGGTGTTGTCGAGCATCAGGAAATTCTTTTTCTGTTTGCGCCCGGCAACCAACTGCATGATGACAACAATCACGACAACAGAGGCGATTTCCGCCAACGCGAAGGACAGCCACATCAGGCTTTGGTTGGTGTAGGCAAAGATGTAAATCAGCGGTACGATGAACACTACGCCCTCAAGCACGGTGAGCAGCGACGCGGCGCCGTTTTGCTTGGTGGACTGATAAAAGGAGCGGATGACGTAGGCGACGCCCGTGGCAGGAATACACAGCGAAAAAATGCGCAGCGCGACCGTCAGCTGCGCTGACGCTTCCGCGGACAACGGGACAAACAGGCTGCCGACCGCGGCAGGAATCAGCATAAATACCGCTAAAATCACCATGCTTATCACCAGCGTGATGACGATGGAAATCCGCAGCACATACCGCACGCCGCCGGTGTCGCGTTCGCCGAACAGCGCGCCGCAAATCGGCATGAGCGTCATCGACGTGGAGTTGATAAAAATCAGGGCGATATTCAGCGCGGAAAGACAGATGGTCACAATCTGCATACCGAGCGTGCCTGCCGTGGCAAGAATCACGGCGTTGATGGCAAGCGTTCTGACAAACTGACAGGCGTGCGTCAGCGCCGTCGGCAAGCCGGTCTTGATGACCTCCGCTAACACGCGCAGGTCGCTCGGCTTCACCTTGGTGAAGTGAGCGGTTCTTGCCTTTGATCGGAAGTAGGGAATCAGCAGCAGCGTGCCGAGCGCGTAGCCGGTGACCGTTGCCCAGCCCGCTCCGGCAACACCCCAGCCGAAAACCGCCATAAAGACGTAGTCCAGACCGAGGTTGATCACGTTGGAAACCACCGGCAGAGCGCCTGCCAACTTTTGCATTCCGTCGGTGCGGATGTAGGTGGAGGTGCCCATGCTGAACGTCATAATCGGAGCGCTTGCCCAGAGGGGAAGCAGGTAGTCAAAGGTCATCTGATACAGCGAGCCGCCCTGCGAAAACAGCATTGCCGTGGGATGCGTCAGCAGCATTCCAATCAGCATCATCAGCGCCGACGCGACGGCGCCGAAGCCAATGGAAAAGGTGAATGCCTTGTCGGCGTTCTGATGGTCGCGCTTGCCCTTGTACATGGCGGCAATGGTGTTGCCGCCAAATACAAAGATACTCAGCACAATGTTTTTGACGCACACAACGGGCGTTGTCAGGTTGAGCGCGGCGAGGGCGTCGCCGCCTAAGATGTTGCCGACCATCATGTTGTCCACGATGGCGGCGAGGTAGAGCGAGGCGCTCATGGCAAGCGTGGAAAACAGGTATTCCCGATATTTGTGACGGATTAAAATTCCGTTTCTCTTTAACATAAGCGGTTACCTCTCCTGTTCGGAACTGTCAAAAAAGCCCTTCTCCGTCAGCTTTTCGAGGAACCGGCGCATATAGGCGGCGCCGGTTTCCGGCCAGTGGAAGCCGAGCCGCTCCAGCACACGCATGGTATAGGAGTTGTCCATGCTGTCCAGTCCGATGCGCTGCACATTGCCGCCGCTTTGGTAGGCAATCAGGCTGTTGACCAGTGAGCTTCTGCTTTCGTCGGCAAGCACCTGACGCAGCGCTTCGGCAAAGGCTTCCGGCTCCGCGCCCTCAATGCGGTATCCCATCGCGTTCATCACGCGGATGACGTCGCCCATCAGCGGCCGGTGGGGATTAATCGGCATGAAGCACACACACTCGTCCGGCGTTTCGCACAGCTTGAGAATCGCCTTCGCCAGCGCGTCAATCGGCGAAAACTCCGTGTGACCGGTCAGCGCGTCGTAGCTGATTTTGCCGACCGCGTGGAATGCCTTGAGCGAATTCATGTAGTTGTTTGTCCGGTAGTTCTTCTGGAATTCGCCGTCACTCTCTCTCGGCGCCAAATTGCCGACACGGCACACCTTTGCTTTCAGACCGTTTGTCAGCATCTCCTCATAGATGTGGCGCTCCGCCATAAATTTGGAGTGGTTGTACTGCGCGTTTTCGGTTATCTGTCCGGCGTAGAGCACGTGCTCCGTAAAGCGGTAGGTGGTGGGAGGCACGTTGCCGGCGCGGCTGCCCATGATGCTGCCGGTCGAGATATGCATCAGCCGCGCGTCGCTGCGTTCGCACCACGCGGTGAGGTTTTTCACCGAATCCACGTTGGCGCGCTCAATTTCGTTGCCCTTCGCAAAATGCTTGACGCTTGCCGCGCAGTTGATGACAGTCATGCCGCTGTGCGGCGCGGCGAAGGAGGACAGCGCGGACGCGTCGGTCGCGTCGCCCTCAATGACGGAAATCCGCGTGCCGAACAGGTCGGCGTAATCGTTGCCGAAATAGTAGGCGAGCGTCGCCTTCAGGCGGCTTTCGCCGCTCTCTTGGTTGCCGGGACGGACAAAGCAGAAAATATGGTGCTCGCCCTGCGCAATCAGCTCGTGCAGCACATGGCTGCCGAGGTAGCCGGTGCCGCCGAGCAGCAGGACGTCGCCGAGCGTGTTGCGTGTGCCGCCGCGGAACGCGTCCATCGTGTTGCGGCGCAGAAGCTCATGAATGCGGCTGTAGTCATAGCCGTTTTGGTCAGTCACCGGCGGCGTCCAAGGCGCATAGCTCTCGGGCGCGGAAGGCTGCGGCGCCGCTTCCTCGTGGGTTTCGCCGAGGAATTCCGCCATCATGCGCGGTGTGGTGTACGAGAAAACGTCGTTATAAACAATTTGATAGCCTGCCTTTTCAGCGGCAATGACGACCTTCATGGCAAGAATCGAGCTGCCGCCGATTTCAAAGAAATCGTCCTCGGCGCTGACACGCTCCACACCGAGAATATGGCTGAAAATGCCGCAGAAATCCTCCTCGATTTTGCCGGCGGGCGCCACGTAGGCAGCCTTTTGATGCGCCGGCTTGGGAAGCGCCTTTTTGTCCACCTTCTGGTTGACGGTCAGCGGAATTTTGTCAATCTGCATCATCACGCTCGGCACCATGTACGCCGGCTTCCGGCTCTTGACGTATGCGGTGAGCTTCTGAATGTCAATCGCTTCATCGCCGACCACGAACGCCGCTAAATACTTGCCGCCGCTCTCAAAGTCATACGCCTGCACGGTGACGTCGCGGATGCCCTCGTAGCCGCGGATGACCGCCTCGACCTCCTTGGTTTCGATGCGGAAGCCGCGAATCTTGACCTGTCCGTCCTTTCTGCCGACAAATTCAATATCGCCGCTTTGTCTGTAGCGCACGATGTCGCCGGTGTGGTACATACGGAACGGATCGAACGGGCTTTGCTGGTAGGCTTCGGCGGTTTTGTCGGGACGGTTGAGATAGCCGCGGCTGACCTGCGGACCGGACAGGCAATACTCACCGGCGGCGCCTGCCGGCAGACGGTGGTTGGTTTTGTCCAGCACATAGCCGTGGATGGTCGCGATCGGCTTGCCAATCGGAATATTCGGCTCCCATTCCCGAATGGGGAAGATGCTGACGCCGCAGCAGTTTTCGGTGGGGCCGTAGCCGTTGGCAATGGTGTAGCTGATGCCCGATGGCTCCACGGCAGGCAGCTTTTCGCCGCCCATCACGAGCAGGCGCAGGGTTTTCAGCTTAGGATAATTCTGCAAAAACTGCACGCCGACCTGTGTTGTCAGCAGCAGGGTAGTGATTTCGGAGGCGTCAAAGAATTCCGCCAGCCTGTCGAGGTTCATTCTGACCTCCTCGGGAACGAGGTGAACGGTGCCGCCCACCAAGAGGGTGCAGAATACGTCCGCCATATTCACGTCAAAGCTGAACGAGGCGTATGCCGCCACATTGTCGTCCCGTGTGTAGAAGGTGTGGCGCATACCGTGCGCGTAGGCGACGATATTGCCGTTTTCAATCTGGCAGCCCTTCGGCGCTCCGGTGGAGCCGGAGGTGTAGAGCATGATGAACAAATCCTCGGGCTTCGGCGTTTCGATGTGCACGTCCGGCGTGTCCATCGCGTACAATTCGCTGACGGTGACAACCCTGCCGGTGAATTCGTTCACCACATCCGCCAGCGCGTCGTCCGCTAACAGCATACAAACGTCGGCGTCCTTCACCATGAAGTTCAGGCGATCCGGCGGATAGCTCGGGTCGAGCGGCTCGTAGCCGAGGCCTGCCTTGACCGCTGCCAGCGGCAGAATCATCGTCTGCTCGTTTCGCGGCAGAATGATGGCGACGACCTCCTCCGCAAGATGCGTCTTGCCGGTTACTTCGCTTGCCAGTTGGTAGATTTTTGCCGCCAGACGGTCGGTCAGCTCGTCAAGCTCCCGATAGGTGTAGGAAATATCCTGAAAGACAATCGCGGTTTTGTCGGGCAGCTCCGCGGCGATTTTCTTGAAGCGCGTCAGCACAGAGTCCGACCGGTCATAATCGAGGTCCCACGGCTTGTTGAAGCTGTCGAGCACCTTCCATTGCTTCTCGCTTGTCAGGCTGATTGCGGAAACGTTTTCGCTTGTCATCAGACCGCGCACCACGTTGTCAATGCTCTCGACCAGCCCCTGCATCATCGCTTCGCTGTACAGGGAGGAATCGTAATCCGCGCGGATGACCGCGTTTTCCTCGTCTCCGCGAATATAGACGGCGACGGGCAGCTTGGCGATATCCAGCTGCAGCGGCTCAAAGGTGATGGCGCCGTATCGCGTCTGATACGTTGTCATCACGCCAATCTGGTAGGTATAGGACGCGCACGGACGGAAGTCATAGGTACTCGCGATACGCGCGAACGGATAGTTTTCGTGCGCAATCGTGTCGGAGAAGGTTCGGGACACACGGCGCAGGAAGCTGAGCGTGTCTTCCTTGTGGTCGAGCGTCGTGACCAAGGGGAGGGTGTTGACGAACATTCCCATGGTGTTGCGCACCTTCATGTTGCTTCTGCCGTTCGAGACGGTGACAATCGACACCGTGTCCTCGCAGACAAACCTGCCGTAGGTGATGAAGCACGCCGCAAGGTATACCGCCGCAGGCGTCACGCCGATTTTTTGGGCGAACGCTCTGACCGCCGCAATATTGGTCGGCACGGCAACGGTTTTTTCGGTGTGCGGCAGATTTTCGTCAAATACGTCGGGAATCAGCTGCGTAGGCTCCTCCACCTCCGCCATCTGCGTCCGGAAGAAGTCCTCGGTTTCGGCGTCCGGCTTCTCCTGCGCCACGAAGTCGTAGTAGGTGTAGGTTTCCTTTTCGGGCGCTTTTCCGTCGAGCGCCTCTGTCAGCTGCCGGAAGAACAAGTCCATCGACGCGCCGTCGCTGACGAGATGGTGCATTTCCATCAGCAGGTGCAGCGTATCGGTTTTGATCATTTCAAAGCGCACGCAGGGGCCTGTCATGAGGTCAAACGGGCGGACGAACGCGGCTTTGTACGCTTCATATTCCGCTTCGGTCATCTCCCTGACCGGAATCTCCACCCTGCAGTCGGGGATGGGCTCCTGCACGATTTCGCCGTCCTCGTTTGCCGTGAAGTGACAGAGAATATAGGGATGCGCGTCAATGACGCTGCGCACCGCCTGCTGCAGCTGCTCTGTGCCGATGCCGTCGGGGAAGCTGAGGGCGTAGGGAATGTTGTACTGCACCGTGTCGGGGTTTGCCTGACACTCGGCAAAAACACCCTGCTGGGCAAAGCTCAGCGCACAGGATTGCGGCGAGGCGGCAGCGGCTGCGGCAGGCGTCCCGCGCTTTTCGGCACGCGAGAGCAGAGCGGTTAAAATCTCATTTTCAATGCTCTGCACCGTTGCGTCGGAAACCAGTCTGCGCGCGTTGATTTCGACGTTGAATTTTTCATAGACGGACATCGCCAGACGGATGCCGGTCAGGGACGTCAACCCCCAATCGACCAGCAAATCGGTGACGCCGAAGGCGTCGGTGCCGATAATTTCCGCCACCATATCCTTCAGTATCTTTTCCAGCACGTTCAGCTCCGCAGGCGCAGCACTGCCGGCGCGTTCCGACGTGATGACAGGCTCGGGCAGATTTTTGTAATCCTTTTTGCCGTTGAGGGTATGCGGCACCTCCTCCAACTGCATATAGGCGGTCGGCACCATGTAATGCGTCAGCTTGGACGCGGCGAATTCGCGCAGCGCCCTGACGTCAATCAGGCTGTCCGCGGCGAAATACGCGGCAAGGTGCTCCACGCCGCCGATGGTCTTGACGGCAATGGCAGCCTCCTTGATGCTGCCGTAGCTCTGGATGACATTTTCAATCTCGCCCAGCTCAATGCGCAGACCGCGCAGCTTGATCTGACCGTCCAGTCTGCCGAGAATCACCACATTGCCGTCCCTGTCAAATTTCGCGCAGTCGCCGGAGCGGTAAACGCGCTCCTGCCGGTAGGTGATAAACCTTGCTTCGGTCTGCTCGGGCAGGTTGCGGTAGCCCCTCGCGACGCCCGCTCCGCCGATATACAGCTCGCCTGCCACGCCGAAGGGCGCAAGGTCGCCGTATTGATCGACGATATACTCGGTGTAGTTGAGCAGCGGTCTGCCGACGGTCACGGTCTCGGCGTTCGTCAGCCGCGCCATGTTGGACGAAACGGTGCACTCCGTGGGACCGTAGGTGTTGATGATATGTTCAATGCCCATCGCCTGAAGCTGCTTCAACAGCTTTTCGGGGAAGGGCTCGCCGCCTGCCATGACCAGGCGGCACTGCTTCAGCGCGTCGGCAAACGGCTGATAGATGAAATATTGCAGATAGCGCGACGGCGTGGCGTTGATGGCGTCCACATGATGCGTCTCCATCAGCCGCGCCAGCTCTCTGGGGTTGTTCATTTCGTCCTCGTCGGCGAATACGACGGTTTTGCCGTTGCACAGCACCCCGAGCGTGTCCTTGAGCGAAAGGTCGAACGAAACGGTGGTGACGGCAAGCATGGTGGAAATGCCCTTTGCCATGGTATCATACAGGATGTTGGCAGGGTGATTCTGACAGAAGCTGCAGATGCCCTTGTGCGTGAGCATCACGCCCTTGGGCTTGCCGGTCGAGCCGGAGGTGTAAATCATGTAGGCAAGGTCGCCGCCGTCCATCTCGACGGCAGGATTGCCGGTCTTTTCGCCGCGCTGCAGCTCTGCCGCGTCAAGCGCCTTGTCCGCCGGAAAATCGGACAGCCTGTCCGCGGTGGTGACGACGCAGGAGGCGCCGCTGTCGTCGATAATATGGTTGATTCTGTCCGCCGGATATTGCGGATCGCAGGGAATAAACGCCGCGCCTGCCTTCAGCACGCCCAGCAGACAGGCGAAATAACCGCTTTTTCGCGGCAGGAGCAGCGCCACGCTGTCGCCTCTGCGAATGCCCCTTTCCATCAGATTGTGCGCGATGATGTTGGCGCTTTCGTTCAGCTTCCGGAAGGTCAGCGTTTTGTCCGCCGCAATCAGCGCGGTGGCGTCCGCGTGTTCGGCGGCGGCTTTTTCAAATTGTCGGTGCAGCAGCGGCACGGCAATTTCCGCTGTCGCTTCGGCGGACAAGTCCGTCAGCTTTTGCAGCTGCGCGTCGGGCAATTGCAGCGCGTCGCGGACGGTTGTCACGCCGCGGTCGCCCATGCGGTTCAGTGTGTATCGCAATTGCTCCGTGATGCGTTCCACCATTTCATCCTCAAACAGCGCGGACGCGTACTGCACGATCACCTGCATCCCTTCTTCGCGGCAGCGCACGGTAAAGCTGAGGTCGCGGTTCATTTTTTGCAGCGGCGGACGCAGTGCCATGGTGATACCGTTTTCACGGTACACAGGCGGAAGCCGGTAGTAGTTCAGACTGACATCAAAAACAGGATGGCGGCTCTCGTCGCGCGATCGGTCAAATTCTCTGACGACCTCCTCAAAGGGCAGCGAAGCGCCGCGCGTCGCGCCGCGGACAGCCTGACGCACCTCGCTCAGAAAATCATTCAGTCCGGCTTCTCTGACGGGCTTCACGCGCACAGGCGCCGTATTGACAAACATACCGATGACCTGCTTGGCTTCTTCGGTACGCATATTGGTCGGAATACCGATGACAATGTCCTCGGAGCCGCAGTACTTTCCGAGCACCATCGAAAGCGCCGCGAAAATCAGCTGGAATTTTGTCACGCCGTACCGTTTCGCGATGGTGTCGAGAGCGGCAACCTGCTTGCTGTCGAAATCAAACGAAAGCGCCTTGTCGGACAGCGGATGCGTTGGGGGACGCTTGCCCCTGAGGGGCATCTCATTTACCGGCACGCCGTCCGCGAACATCTCCCTGAAAAACGCCAATCCTTTTTCATTGCTTTCACACGCCGCGCCGCAGACAGCTGACAGGTCAACTTGCGCGGCTTGCGGCGTCCTTCCGTTCAGAAGAGCGAACAGCTCGTCCGCAAAGGGCTTTGCCGAGCCGCCGTCAAAGGCGATATGATGGATGGCGAGGTGGAGTATCACGGTCGCGTCGGGAAGCTTGTAAAGCGTTGTCCTCACCGGAACGCCCGCGCAAAGGTCAAACGGCGTATCGCTGCCGTCAACCGCCGCCATGACCTCCTCTTTTGTTGCGGCGGTTTTTTCACGTATTTCGGGGAGCGCGTCCGTGAGAATCCGCACCGGAACGCCGTCCGCTTCGCCGTAGTAAGAATGAAACGCCTCGTGTGCCGCGTAAAGCGTTTGCAGCGCTTTGCGGACGCTTTCGCCGGAAGCTCCCTCTATCGTGACGGTAAGGTTCAGATTATATGAGGTGGAGCCCTTGTTCATCATCTGCTCCAAATACATACCGCGCTCATATGGCGTAAGCGGAAACAGATTGCTTTGCTTTGCATTCATCTCTATTCCTCCTGCTAATCAATTTTCCGTTGTCAAAATTGCCATATTTATTTTATCATATCCAGCTGTTTTAAGTCAAGATTATCACTCTTGATTCATGCGGATAAATTGACACAGGAGGCTCCCTTCGTTTGTCCGTTCCGGATAAACAGTCTTTGCGAAAAACCGGTGTCAGGGACTTGAACTCGCGAATATGCCTTATACTATTCTCTGATAGAAAGTAAACAACTTCCTATCAGAGAGAAAACGCTTGGCGCGTTTTCCAATTGCGCAAAAGCGCAATTGCCGTCTAATACAATCTTGACGCGCCTACGGCGCTATTAATACTAATACCTAATAAAAAGTAGAAAGTCTACTTTTTAATGAAGATTGGTATAAAAACAAAATGCTGCACACAGCCATTCTGCTGTGCGCAGCATTTTTTGAATCATGAATCAAGCAAGGTCGCATTTCCGCCGTGCCGGAGGACTGCCCGAAAGCACATGGCAGGCATTGCCCCAAAAAGAGCTTTATCGGAATAAAGGAACCAATGCAATATATCATTGACACACTGCTAAAATTGTGGTAAAATTATATAAAAGAATTGCTATAACCAACAATAAATTTATATAACAGTAAGGAGGACACTATGGTCAAGATTATCGGCGGCATGATGCATGACTGTTATCCGCTGACGCCGGCGCAGATGGTGCATATGTATACGCTCAAATTCAGCCCAACGCATGAAATCGTCAACATCGGCACGGGTACCTTTTTGCAGGCGGAGCTGAACATTTCG
>JAFUUV010000228.1 GCA_017471345.1 Ruminococcus sp. | reverse complement strand
TTCACCCTTCAGTCACGCCGCCAAAGCGGCGCGACAGCTCCCCTCAAGGGGAGCCTTTTTACATAGCACCCGCACCCATGCAGAGCAAGGATTTCCTCTCGGCGGCAAACGATGGTTTCTTAACCAAATTGTAGGGGACGGCATCCTTGACGTCCCACTGCACAAAACGTCAGGCTTTCAGGGACGTCTGGGAAGCCGTCCCCTACATCATGGTTGATGATGGATGATTTCAGTTTTACGGATTCAGGTTATGCATTATGAATTACCTAAAACTTTATACAATAGCCGGTAAAGCGTGCCTGCCTCCTCGGGTGTCAGGCGGATGCAGGCGCCGATTTTCGGCGGAACGGCGGCGGCTTGTTCGCGGAGCTTCATGCCGTCGTCGGTGATTTCCACTAACAGGACGCGCTCGTCCTCCTTGGAGCGGAAGCGGCGGACAAAGCCCTTCTGCTCCAGACTTTTGACCACCGGCGTCAGGGTGCCGGAGTCAAGATGGAGCTTCTCGCCCAGCTCCTTGACGCTGCACGAACGATGCTCCCAGACCACCATCATCGTGATGTACTGCGTGTAGGTGAGATTCAGCTCGTCAAGGTACGGGCGGTAAAGCTTCATCACCTCACGCGCGGCGGCATAAAGCGGAAAGCACATCTGGTTTTCAAGCTTCAGCGCGTCGAATTGTGTGTTGTCCATCGCGTCTCACGCTCTTTCCGCCGTTTTGGCTTCCATCACCGCGCGCGCAAGCTGGTCGGCGCAGGAGGTAGGACGTCTGCCGCAGGTATTGCCGCGCAGCTTCTGATTGATTTCGTCGGCGGTCATGCCGTTGACAAGCTTGGAGATGGCTTTGAGGTTGCCGTTGCAGCCGCCGGTGAAGCGGATATCCGTCACCACGCCGTTTTTGATGTTGAAATTGATTTCCATCGGGCATACGCCCTTGGGATAGTAGGTATAGCGCATAAACATTCTCCTTTATTAATTGAGTACAATTAAATTATACAAAAGTATATTGTATTTGTCAAGAGCCTGCGTTTTTTTTCACGTGCATCTGACGCGGAATTTATTTGTCTGAAACAAAATTTAACTGTTGCAAAACATAGGGTTATTTGCTATAATAAAAGGTATATTAACAAAAAAGGATGGAGGATGTAGTATGCTGAACACGAATTTCAATGACAAATTCGGCAAAGAAGGACTGACCTTCGACGACGTGCTGTTGATTCCGGGTGAATCCAACGTCGAACCGAAGAACGTAGACGTTTCTACCAATCTCACTAAGACCATTCGTCTGAACACGCCGCTGATGACAGCGGCGATGGACACCGTCACCGAAACCGCGATGGCGATTGCGATTGCCAGAGAGGGCGGCGTGGGTGTTATCCATAAAAATATGGACATCGAAAAGCAGGCGGATATGGTAGACCGCGTGAAAAGAAGTGAAAACGGAGTTATTGTCAATCCGTTTTTCCTCTCTCCCGAAAATACCGTCAAGGACGCCGACGACCTGATGGGCAAATACAAAATTTCCGGTGTGCCGATTTGCCGCGACGGCAAGCTCATCGGTATCATCACCAACCGCGATATGCGTTTTATGACCGCCGCGGATTTCGCGCAGCCGATTTCCACGGTGATGACGCAGGAAAATCTGATTACAGCCCCCGTCGGCACCACCCTGCAGCAGGCGCAGAGCATCCTGCGCGAGCACAAAATTGAAAAGCTTCCGATTGTCGGCAACGACGGCAGTCTGAAGGGCTTGATTACCATCAAGGATATTGAGAAGAGCGTGCAGTATCCGAACTCCGCGCGTGACGATAAAGGCAGACTGCTCTGCGGCGCGGCAATCGGCGCGACTGTGGACGTGCTCGACAGAGTCGCCGCGCTGATTGAAGCCGGTGTGGACGTCGTGGTGCTCGACTCCGCGCACGGTCACAATTCCAACGTTGTCAATTCGGTCGCCAAAGTCAAGAAGGCGTACCCCAACCTGCCGCTTGTCGCCGGCAACATCGCGACTGCCGAGGCTGCCAAGGCGCTGATTGACGCGGGCGCCGACGCGGTAAAGGTCGGCATCGGTCCCGGCTCCATCTGCACCACCAGAATCGTCGCCGGCATCGGCGTGCCGCAGGTCACCGCGATTTACGACGCGGCGTGCGAGGCGGCAAAATCCGGTATTCCCGTCATTGCCGACGGCGGCATCAAGTACAGCGGCGATATCGTCAAGGCGCTTGCCGCGGGCGGCAGCGTGGTAATGGTCGGCTCGCTTGTAGCCGGCTGTGAGGAAAGCCCGGGAGATAAGGAAATCTATCAGGGCAGACAGTTTAAGGTATACAGAGGCATGGGCAGTCTCGGCGCGATGGGCAAGGGCAGCGCCGACCGCTACTTCCAGGCGAGCAACCGCAAGTTTGTGCCCGAGGGCGTGGAAGGACGCGTCCCCTACAAGGGACTTCTTTCCGACACAGTGTACCAGCTGATGGGCGGCTTGAAGGCAGGTATGGGCTATACCGGCTGCGCGTCCATCAACGAGCTGCACGAAAAAGCAAAGTTTGTGCATATTTCCGGAGCGGGTCTGCGCGAGAGTCATCCTCACGATATCCAGATTACCAAGGAAGCGCCGAACTATTCTTATAATTTCAGCTAACAATTAAAGAGGGCTGTTTCCCGACAGCCCTTTTCTTTTTGGGGAGGAAGAATCATGAAAAAAGCGGTTTCTGTCTTACTTTGCGCCGTCATGCTGCTGAGCTTCGGCAGTGTGCTGACCGTCGGCGCACAAGAGACCACCGATAAAAACACCGTGCCGAAGGTGATGATTACCACAGAGGGCGGCAACGGCAACGAGCTGGAAAAAGCCGACGGCTATGTACCGGCAAGCGTCCGTGTCGAGGACACCGACGGCAGCGTATTAGAGGAAGCAGGCAAGGTCAAGGTGCGCGGCAACAGCACGGCGATGGCGCCGAAAAAGCCCTTTACCTTTAAATTTGACAAAAAACAGGATGTGCTCGGCATGGGCAAGGCGAAAAAATGGGCGCTGCTTGCCAACTGCTTTGACCCGACGATGATGCGCAACTACATCGCCTTTGACGCGGCGCACGAGTTAGGCATGGCGTATACCTCCGAGCAGCAGTACGTCGAGGTCTGGATGGACGGCGTGTACAAGGGCTGCTACACCCTCACGGAGCCGGTAGAGGTCGGCAAAACACGTGTGGATATCGACGTGGAAAGCAACGACGGACTGAATGATTTTATGGTGGAGTATGAGGCTTCGCGCAAGGAGGATGACGTCACCTACTTTTTGTCCAACGGCTACCGCTTTGCCGCGAGTGAGCCGGAGGAGCCGACCGACGAGCAGAAGGCATATATGCAGGCGGCGCTCGACCGGCTGACCGACGCCTTTGTCAGCAAGGACTTCGACCGCATGGCAGAGGTAGTGGATATGGATTCCTTCGCGAAATTTTATCTGCTCAACGAGTTTGTCAAGAATGTGGACGCGAATTTCAGCTCGGTTTACTATTACTATCACGACGGCAAATTCTACGCCGGTCCTGCGTGGGACTACGACCTCACGCAAGGCAACCCCGACCCGACGCTGTCCAATGTCTATCGCACCGCGTCCGAACCGCAGGGATTGTTCGTCGCGAACTGCAATCTGTTCCACTACCTGATGATCAGCAACCGGTTCCGCGCGCTGCTGCGTCCGATTTATACCGAGCACTACGCGTATTTTCAGCATATTTACACCGAAGGCGGCTTGATTGACCGCCTGCTTGACCAATACGGCGCGGTATTTGCGCGTAATTTCGACGAAGGCGGCTGGGACGTCGGTGAAAAATTCACCGTTCAGCAGCGACAGCCGTTGCCGACCTTTGCGGAAAATGTCGCGTTCCTCCGCGACTGGCTGCATCAGCACAACGCCTTCCTCGGCAACGATTTGTATGCCTATGATATGAGCGTCGCCAAGGTGGTGCAGACCAATAACAATCCGCGTACACTCGAGGTAGTTGCCGAGTGGATGAAGGGCGGCGAGGAGCACGACTTCTATGTCGAGGTGGAGGCGACGCAGCCGCTGTACTGCAAGCGCGTGATTTCCAAAAAAGAAGCGGTGAAAACCTACAGCTTCACCTCCAAAAAGCAGATATACCTGCACTGCGACCTGCCGGTGTGGGCTTCGCCCGAAAGCGTCAGCGTGCGGATTGTGATTCCCGACGTCACCGAGAACCTCGAAGCGGTGACGGCAGCGGTTAATTTGCCCGAACCGCAGGACGGCGAGACGTATGTGATGGGCGACGTCAACCGCGACGGCGCGGTGAATATTGATGACGCGACCGAGATACAGAAAATTGTCGCCTCCGTCACGGACGCGGACGCTGTTCAAGCCATTCTTGGAGACATCAACGCCGACGGCGTTGTCGATATCACCGAGGCGACGCGGATTCAGCGCAGCCTTGCGGAGCAGCCGGCGGACAAATATACCGAAAATATCGGCAAGACCTTTGTGATGTAAGCTTTTCACTAAATTTTTTCGGGAAACGCGGAAATTTTTGTTGCGCACGATGTGGTTTTATGGTATGATAAGGGTGTAATATTTTGAAAACAAGGAGTGTTTCATTATGTATAAGCTCGGCATCGACCTCGGCGGTACCAATATCGTCGCCGGTCTGGTAGATGAAAATTACAACATCGTCGCCAAGGGTTCCTGCAAAACCAATGTTCCCCGTCCCGAAAGCTCCATCTGCGACAGCATGGCGGAGGTAGCGCGTCAGGCGTGTGAAAACGCCGGCGTTTCGCTGGACGAGGTAGAGAGCATCGGTATCGGCGTGCCCGGCGCGGTAAATCCCGAAACCGGCGTGATTGAATATTCCGCCAACCTGCATTTCCACAACTGGGAGGTTATCAAGATGATGCAGGAACGTCTGAACAAAAAAGTGCTGATTGAGAATGACGCCAACGCGGCGGCGCTGGGCGAGTATCTCGCCGGCTCGGCAAAGGGCGCGAAAAACGCGGTTGCCATCACCCTCGGCACCGGCGTCGGCGGCGGTATCATCATCAACGGCAAAATCTACAGCGGCTCCAATTTTGCCGGCGCGGAGCTCGGACACATGGTCATTGTCAGGGGCGGCAAGGAATGCGGCTGCGGCAGAAAGGGCTGCTGGGAGGCATATTCCTCCGCGACCGGTCTGATCAACCTGACGAAAGAAAAGATTCTTTCCGAAAAGATGGACTACAGCTATATGCTCAAGCTCGCCGACGGCGATATCAACAAGGTCAACGGCAAAACCGCCTTTGACGCCGCCGCGGCAGGCGACAACGACGCGCAGGAGGTGCTCAACGAGTACTTCGGCTACCTCGCGACCGGCTTGGTCAATATCATCAATATCTTCCAGCCCGACGTGCTGTGCATCGGCGGCGGTATTTCAAATCAGGGCGAAAACCTGCTCCGTCCGCTCAGAAAGATTATTGAGGAGGAGCGCTATACGAAGCATAACGACAAGCAGACGCTGCTCTGCACCTGCTCGCTCGGCAACGACGCCGGCATCATCGGCGCGGCTTTCTTAGAGTGATGATTGCGCACATTCGCCGGCACGGAAAAACCGTGCCGGCGTTTTCTCTGAAATTTTCGTAAAGTCAAGTAGTAAGTGCGAAAAAATGCAAAAAATATCAAAATTGTAACTTTTAAGCGGCAAAAATGCTGTCTAAACACGCTTTATATAAGTCGGCGGAGCTGTAGTAATCGAACATTTCGCGCGGATAGTTGTTTATCCAATTTTCAAGCCGCTGTATGTCTGCCGTTTTACATTTGGAAAAGTCAAAGCCTTTAGGATAGTGCCTCCGTACCATTCTATTTTGATTTTCATTACTTCCACGCTCATACGAGCTATAAGGGTGACAATAAAATAGAGTGGTGCGGTTTCCTTTTCTCCTTACGCTGTTTTCTATCCCCTCATAGTCTGCAAACTCACCTCCGTTATCTACGGTTATGCTCTTGAAAATCTGCGCGAATTTCTCGGCTCCCATTTTTCGCTCTATTCCGTTGAGAGTTCTAACTACGCTTGCGGCGGTTTTATCGTTCATCAATCGTAAGATTTCCTCTCGAGTTTTTCGCTCGGTCAAGACTAATAATACCTTTTTCGTACCTTGCTTGCCTATAACGGTATCCATTTCCCAATGTCCGAAATTATCTCTATTGTCAACTTCGGCGGGGCGTTGCTCTATGCTTTTGCCTTGCGGAGCTCGACACGCTTTTACTCTCTTGTGTTTTTGCTTATCCTTATTCTTTTTTATCGGTAAATCCTTGTTTGTAATTGTGAGAAAAATTCCGTCCTCTATATAGCGGTAAAATGTAGTTTTGGATATGGTCGTATCAAACTCAATTCCCTTGCGCTTGATTTCTCCGAGAATAGCACCAGGCGCGTATTTTTCAACGGACACTTTGTATTCAAGATACTTTGCGTACTCGTGGTCGTTGCCGATTTTAAGCGGTGCGCCCTTTGCTTTGAGGCTATCTCTGTATCTTTTCTCGGCAATATCGGGGCTATAACGCTCCTCGGTTGTTAAGTCGGTGTTTAGGTGTGTATATCTGCCGCGCTTTAGCTCTCTATATATTGTGCTTACGTGAACGCCCAAATTTTCAGCCATAACCTTTGCGGGGGTGTTTACTCTGTCCCACGCTTCAATCTGTAATCTATTGGTAAATGTAAGATGATGATACGACATAATAAAACCTCCGTATTAGGTAGCTAAAGCCCGCTCCCTCGGAAAGAGGAAACGGGCTATAGAATTATTCTTTGCTTTTATTTGCGGCTATATCGGCGCGTATAAGCTGTTTTATATAGCCCGCTTTGTTTGGTACGCTGTTGAGCTTGTCTATAATGTCTTGCTCTGTGCTCGTAAAGCAATCTATCTTAAATTGCTTTTTGTACCTTGCCGCATATCGCTCTTGCGGTGCGTATTTTTTTTCGCTCATATTGCCCCTCCTAAAACAAATCACTTGATTGTATATACTCTCTCAATTCGTCCTCAGTAGAGCATAAATCCTTTGATACGTCATAAGACACGGAGAGTTTGCCGCTGTTCGATTTTACAACCCATTTTGCGGAATATTCGGAAACGCTATATTTTTTACCGTTCTTTTCGATAACCATTGTGAAAACCTCCTATTGCATTTATTTTTATTTATGCTATAATAGGTCTTACGGGAGGGGCTTTCGCCCCGCCCTGCCTATGAAAGCTATTTGCTTTCGTTTGCCTTGTTTGACTTTGGCTTTTTAAGGTTGATTGTAACTTTGACGCTTGCTACTATCTCGTTACTTTTAACCGCCTCCGCCAAGTCTTTCAAGGCTTTTTCTATTTTGTCCAAGCTGTTCACCTCCCTTGCTTTACTGTCTATATTATATCATAGTCGTACTACTATGTCAAGCGTTTTTCAAAAATAATTCGCATTTTTTCGCATTTTTTATTGAAAAATAGCGGCTCCCCTGATATAATATAAGCACCACACAAAAATCACATATTTGTTTATAAAACACTATCATTATGCCCTTTTTTACCTTTGTAAAAAAGTAGGCTCTATTTTCGCATTTTGATAGTGTTGAAAAGATTTTTGTGTGGTAGCAAATCGGAGCTTACCTTTTTATAGGCGTGAGCTTTGGCTTGCGCCTATTTTTATTTATTACGGAGGTCGTCGGAAATGAAAAAGAGTAAAAAGCCGATTGTCGGAGGTATTCTCCTCGGTGTTGGTGTGTTGGGTTTTGCGGGAGTCGCCACTACTGAAAACAAGGGCGCGTTAATCGCTGTATGTGTTGGATTTATAATAGCGGGTGCAATTCTTCTATATCTCGGTATTAAGGCTAATAAACGGATTGCGAATAGCACTACTTCTACTACCGAAAACACGCCCGCCGCACCTGCGCCCACAAATAAAAATAACAGTAGCAAAATACTTGATGAATGGGATTGTAGTGTATGGGGTACAACCTACACTAATGAAAACGGTATCAATAGGCAAGCCATTATTTCAAAGTTAAAGGTTGGAGCGGATTTATTCTTTAAGCCTGCACCTACGGAGGAATACCCCGACACTATAGGAGTATTTACAAAAAAAGGTGAGCAAGTAGGCTTTATCGGATATAAAGACTTAAATAAAATGCGTGGTTTGTATGCTGATAAAAAGGCGAGCGTTACGGTAAAATATATTGAAAAGTCCGAGCGCGGTTTAGGTATTACAATGCACATAGTTATATATAAATAATTTGAGCGGAGGTTGTTGCCTCCGCTTTTATATTAGTCGTTTTCTTCTTCTGGTGTTTCCGCTACCTTTATATTGTTAGCGTCCATTATTCGAGAGATTTCCTCCAAATATTTCTCCTGAGCCGCGCGGATTTCCCCTATATTATTTTGTATGGTATTTCTTAATAGGTGTTGCGCTTGTTGCCCTGGGTGATTTACCAAAAACCCGAAAGACTCTTGATAAAACATTATTTTTGCATTTTTAGGTCGTATTATATGCGGCTTTGTTCCAAACTCAACCCAATAAGGGCTCGCGTGTGACGGGAGCTTTCCCTTTTTCTTTACTCTTTGCCAAGAATAAAAGCCAATATGCAATGTAGGTTGTCCCGTTTGCCTATCAATAAATTTCCAACTTGCAATATGGTTTTTAAATCGTTTTGTTCTTATTGGAACGTCTGCGCGGAGCTTTTTTCTAATAATCTTTGCCGAGTCGCCTAATGCCGCTTTTGATAGTTTCTCAATGGCTTTCTTTACCTCGCGTGACGAGTCTACAAAGGTAATCTCTGCTCCATTGGTTTTGTATATCGTTTTTGGATTTCCCATAGTGTACTCCTTTTTGAATAGTCGAAACGGCGTAGAGTATAAAAGACTCCGCGCCGTTTCTCTTTATATAAATTTAAGGAGGTCAAGTTTAATCGAGAATGATTTGGAGTTTATCAATCGACTTTCCAAATAAACCCGCGTAGCCGTCCATACTCTTACTTACAATCGTATCATACTGATAGTCATAGTAAGAGGAGGAGCCTACGGGCGATACTCTGTATTTCGCCTCGTAAACTGTGCCCGCGTTACGAATATCGTTAGGAGTCGTATAATAAACCCTGATAGCGTCGATTTCCGCTCCGTTGTCGAGTCCCGCGTAGCCGTTCTCGTAGTCGTTGGTATCATAGCCCGTTACTTTGCCGAGCCATTTCCCGCCTTTGATATGTACTTGATACCATACGTTTCCTTTTGTTGCTTTGATAGCAACGCCCGTAATAGGCTCATTCTCAATTCCCGCATAGTCCTCGAGGTTTTTAACGGTGGGGAGCCAACCTCTTTTTTTGGTACGGACACGGTAAACCATATCAGGCTTTACGACGGTTGCTTTGCCGCTATCGGTTTTTTTACTTGTCGCCGAGCCGTAATCAGGTCGCCCAACTCCCGAAATAACAGAGAGCGAGCGTGTACGGCGCATTACCTCACCGTATGCGGAGCTACCTGTATTGCCCTCTATCGTTGTTACTGTGCCGTCGCTGTTGACTTTCTCGATAATGCCTACGTGGTCGAGGCTGTATGTAATTGGTACACTCTCGGAGCGGTCGTTGCTCCAATGGAAAAAGACAACATCACCAGGCTTAAAGCCGCTTGTTTTAAACTTGTTGCGTGTGTAAAAGGCGTTGCCAAGCACACCGCAACCCGCCGTTTTTACAAAGAGCAAGTCCTCCGCGCCCGCCTGTTTGAAAATCCACCAAATAAAGGCGGCACACCAATCAGCCCACGACGCGGACACCTCATAGCCGTAAAAAGCTGTATTGTATTTGCATTTTTTTACTGCTGTTGCCTTTGTGCCGATTTCGGCGCGGGCGATAGATAAGATTTTTTCCGCTGTAACTTTGTCCTCGGTTTTCTGTGTCGTATTTGCGGCGGGTACTGTGTTGGATTTTTTAAATCCATTATAGCCGCCGTTTTTGATAATCGAGGGGTAATCTTTATAAACGTAGTTTTTGTCGATTACGCCTACGCCGTTAATTGAATTACTCTCAATATAGTTTGTTTCGCCGCCGTACTGCCAAATACCCAAGCGATTATACTTGTATGCGTTTGGTTTGCTATTCCATTGAGCAAACCAACAATCAAAATCATTGCGGATATGGTCGGAAAGCATATTATCCAATTCATCATATCCCGTATAAATCATTGGATAGTAACCGAGTTTTGCGAGCCCGTCCAGAATAATTGTAGCAACATTCGTTAAGTTTGCTTTTGTCCACGCGCCTTTATTCTGAACATAGGAGGACGGCTCAATATCCAACGCAATAGGCAAGGTCGGGTAGTAGCCTTTTGCTCTTTGCTCTTTTAAGAGTCTGTCAATGTGTGCGAGCTCGCTTTTTGCGTCAGCGGTGGAGCAAGCATAAGAAAAAAGATAAACTCCCCAGGGCATACCTAACTTTTCAGCTTTTGCTACATTCGCGGCAAACTGCGTATCGTCCTGTGAGGGTATGTCGGAGCCGTAACCGCACCGTATCATAACCCATTGATAACCCGCATTTTTGACTTTTGATAAGTCAATATTGCCGTTTGCGTATGAAATATCTACGCCTTTTGAGTTTACAAAGCCCATAGCTTACTCCTTTTTTGAGCCTTTTAGCTCCTGCAAATACTCGTCCGCTTTGATAGCGTCGGTTGTAAAGCTATTGTTTTTCCACCACGCCCAAGCGGAGGCGGCGAGCGTTGCAATAATGCTTACCGCTGTATAAATATCGTCGTCGGCAAACGGGAGCGGGTTTTTGCCGCTCATTGTCAAAAAGGTATTTACAAGAGCGATAATGAGAATGATTGTACGGGCGATTGTTTCGGGTGATACTTTCTTTTTGTTTGTCATTACTGTACATCTCCTTTGATTTCG
>JAFUUV010000227.1 GCA_017471345.1 Ruminococcus sp. | reverse complement strand
CGAGCAGCTCCGGTTAGCTGATTTTTCTGCGGACGGACAAGTCGATATCGCTGACGCGACCGCGATTCAGATTACTATCGCGGAATAAACGAATATCAAAAACCAAACAGCTGTACACTCCTTTGAGTGTGCGGCTGTTTTTTGCGAGAGGCGGAATGAAAAGGCATAAACCGATAAAACCGACCAACAATAGTATGGAAAGGGAAGGTGACCGTCTATGCAAGCAAGATTCATCGCGCTCAAAGCCGAAAGCGTCGCGTGCTGCGACAAGGCGAAGCTGATTGACCTTAGCGGCGTTCAAATCAATACCCAAAAATCCTCTGCGGAACGTGTGTCGGATTACCTTGAACAGCTGAAAAATCCTTATCTGTTCAGGGTTGGCGATATCGCGGTGAGGGTGGAATACTGCGGCGAAAAAACGCTCTCGGACTCGCTGGTAAGCGTGCTCAAAGCAAGCTGATTGCCAAAAGATACCTGTTGCTATTTCGACGGCGGTGTGCTATCATCGTAAGTGATGTAACAGCCGCCGTCAAATTTTTACGGAGGCTAAAAATGATAGACAAATATTCTGACTATGCAGGGCAGCCTCACCGAGCAGTGAAAGCTTGGCGTGCTGCCCTTTACATTCGCCTCTCCAAAGAGGATTTGGAGAAGAAAAACGAGTCCGTATCCGTCACCAACCAGCGTGAAATCCTGCTCGAATACCTGCGGCAGCATCCGGAGCTGGAGCTGTTTGATATCTATATCGACGATGGCTTCACCGGCACGGACTTCGACAGACCTGCCTTTTCGCGGTTGAAAGCGGATATCGAGAGCGGTCTGGTCAACTGTGTGATTGTCAAGGATTTGAACCGCTTCGGCAGAAATTACACCATCGGCGGCGACCTGATTGACAACTATTTCGCGCGGAAGAACGTCCGCTTTATCGCGCTGAACAACGGGGTCGATACCGCCGACGACCATATGAACGCCGCGACACGGTGTATTTCCATCGGCGTGACCAACGTGATAAACGAGAGCTACTCGGCGATGACGAGCGTGTCCATCCGCGGAACCCTCAACAACCACCGCAAGCAGGGCAAGTTTATCGGCGCCTTTGCCTGCTACGGTTACCGAAAAAAGCCGGACGACAATCATCAATTGCTTATTGACGAAGAAGCCGCCGAGGTGGTGCGGACGATATATCAAAAATTCATCGGCGGTATGAGTCTGATAGGCATCACCAAGGAGCTGAACGCCCTTGGCATTCCGAACCCGACACTGTACAAGCAGCAAAAGGGCTTCAACTTCCATGCCCGAGACGGCAAAAACGACGGCTTATGGTGCGACAGAACCGTCCGCAGAATCCTGCAAAACCAGATGTATATCGGCAACATGGTGCAGGGTGTGAACAAGACCGTCAGCTACAAGGTGCATGACTGCAAGGCGGTGCCGCAGGAGGACTGGATAATCGTCGAGCATACCCACGAGCCGATTATCGACAGGGAGACCTTTGACAAAGCGCAAGCTTTGTTTAATCGCCACATCCGTTCCTCGCCTGTCACCAAGCAGACGGATTTATTTGCCGGCTTGGTGCGCTGTGCGGACTGTGGCGCGGTGATGAGCAAAAAGACCAACAAGCTGCCCTACGGCACCTATCGCTATTACAAATGCTCCACCAAGCGCAAGCAGGGGAGATGTACCAATCACACCATCCGGATTGATAAGTTAGAGCAGGTTGTGCTGACCTATCTGCAAAAGATGATTGACTTGGCGGTCGAGTACGACCGGGTCATGGCGCAGCTGCAAAACAGCCGGAAGGCTTCGGAAGCCGACAGCCTGCAAAGGGCGCTGCAAGATCGGCAGCAGGAGCGTGAGAAATGCATGAAAGCCATACTAAGCTTATATCCCGACTGGAAGGCAGACGTCATCACACAGGAGGAGTACCGCCTGCTGAAAGCCCATCTCAGCGAGAAGTTAGCCAAGATAGACGAGATGATTGCCAAACTCACGCAGGCGCAAAACAAAACCGCCGGACAAGAAAACGCGTTCGTTGAGCACTTCAAGCAGTACAAAAACATCGACCGCCTCACCCGTCCCATGCTGGTAGAGCTGATTGACAGCATATTCGTCTACGAGGACAACCGTATCACCATCAAGGTCAGGTTCCTCGATGCGTTGGAGCAGGTGCTGACGTTTGAGGGAGATAAACAATCCGCGTCATAAAAAATTTATGGTTAACCCTTGACAACGGCACCTGCTGCGGCGCAGACCATAATGGACTATCTGAGCGACACACAGACACGACCGGCGGATTATGACCTGATTCTGACGGGGGATTTAGGCGCCATCGGCAGCCGTAATTTAGTGGAGCTGGTGCGGGCGGAAGGAATAGACATCGCGGACAGGCACAATGACTGCGGCATGATGATTTTTGACCGGAAACGGCAGGATGTTCACGCCGGCGGTTCGGGCTGCGGCTGCTGCGCGTCGGTTTTATGCTCAAAAATATTAGGCGATTTCAAAAGCGGTGCGCTGTCTGATATTCTCTTTGTCCCGACCGGAGCGCTGTTGAGCGCCACCACCGCCGCGCAGAAAAAAACCATTCCGTCAGTGGCGCATCTGATTCGACTGAAAACCTTTTGAACCATGAAGAAACCGATTGCAATCACGTTGTTTTTGTGATACAATAAAGACAATCAACAGGAAAGGGGAAGGCGCGATGTTTCTATGGTACTATCCGATGGACGGCCTGTATACCTACCGCATGGGAACGGCGATGGGCAGGCTGCTGATGGACATGAAGGCGCAGGTGCCGCAGCAGCACAGCGAGGTCTACTATGCGGTGATTGACGGAGAAAGCAAGGGGCCGTATTCCTTTGATGAGCTGCGCGGTCTGGTGCGGGACGGAAAAGTCGGACGAGATACCTTCCTTTGGACGCAGGGAATGGAGCGGTGGCAGCTTGCCGCCGAGCTGGCGCAGGTACGTCCGCTGGTTTGCGTTGCGCCGCCGCCTTTGCCCAATACAAACGAGGAGACGGAAACGCCATGATACACGTCAGTGAAGTGATGACCACTGTTCCGGAGGTCTTT
>JAFUUV010000226.1 GCA_017471345.1 Ruminococcus sp. | reverse complement strand
CTTCCGGTGGATGTTCCTTTGGAAGCATTTCTGCTATTCGATTCCATTCGCTATCTTTCAGCTCATACCTGTGCCTTCCCATACCTCGATTATATCGTTATTTTTCTTTTTGTGCAATATTTATTTTTTAAACAAGACCTAGAAAAAGAATTTCTAGCAAGTATCAATTTGTGTTTATCGATGAGTATCAGGATACGATGAGCGATGTTCTGAAGATATTCTTTGAAAGCGTAATTAATACAAAAACCAAGCTATTCTTGTTTGGCGATCGAATGCAGCAGATATATAAAAACTATGATGGCACTTTCGAAGAAGATTTTAAGCTATTTGACACGACAAAGGCATTGACAACAAATTTCCGCTCAATAAAAAGAATTGTGGACATCTTAAATAAAATCTACAATGATCCTGCGTTTGTTCAGAGCAACTCTGAGGAAATGAGAAACACTGAAGCGGATTTTGATCCAAGAATTATTATTAGTGATGGTATCCAAGCAGAAATTGCGAAGATTCGAAAAACAGATCCTGATACGCTAGTCCTATATCTCTTTAACAAAGAACGTTTTTCTGATATTGATGCAATTCATTTGTATGAAGCATTCAATAACATGGAGAAATATTCTTTTGGTAATGCTTTTTCTGCAGTGGATGTCTTAACAACGCGTTACGAAGATAATCCTGACGCCCTATTAAAACTTTTATTCTGTCTTGTTGATTTGTCAATGCTCTATAAGACGCAACAGTATGGAAGAATTATTCGGATTCTAAAAGGCAACAAATCCATCTTCAGTAAAAATAGTTGGAATATCCAAACGCATAATGATAAGGAAAAGGTTTTTATTAGCATAAAACGAGTTTTCGATATCTTGAGAAGTGAAGATAAAACTATAGCCGATTTGATTAGTTACCTCGCAGATGCACATCTACTAAATGAAGCATACTTGAGCAGCATCATTGATGATGAAGATTACAAAATATCAAATTCTGTTCCCATAATCGAACTGACACACATAGCGGATTATTTAAATAATCCAAGAGTCTCAACTCAACATGGCGTAAAAGGGGAAAGTCATGACAGCGTAGTCTTTGTTGCAGAAGACAGCTCAAGTAACCCACGCGTCGCAATGTATCGGTTTTTCGAAATGTGGGGACAAATGCAAGTTTCTGCAAATTTGCTCAACCAGTTTTACTATGATTTTGCGGCTAAAGTTGGCAGCGTCCAGCGCGATATTGGTATGAAAGCAAGCGATTTAAAAAAGGATACCTATACGGCAAACGAAAAAACGATTAAAAAGAAAATATGCACAATATATGAGGGATTTAAGGATAATCCGTATTTTCAGTTCATTTATGGTAGAGATTATGATGGTTACTTTTCAAAGCCGGGTGTTACAAAAGCTAAAGACTGCTTAAAAGAAAGTACAGTATACGGAATTTTAAGCGCATATAAACTGTTCTACGTGGGTTGCTCGCGCGCAAGAAGAAATCTGACTATTCTGTTAGATAGCTCGAAAATCAAGGGGAATTTTGAGCTTCAAAAAAAGAGGTTTGAGGAAATAGGCTTTCAAGTTGTAAGTTCCCCAATGCATAGAGCATAAATCAATTTCTGAGAATTCGGATCCATCTTTCGTATTCCATAGATAATTAAGTCTTACACAAACTCTTTCTACTATGTCGGATGGGTCGCCGTAACGATATGGCAATAAGCAACAATTGGGGCTGGCTCAAAAGGAAAAAAGAGCCGGCTCTGATTTTTGATAACATTATCAAGAAATAAGTTTACTTTTTTGAGAAAAAAGGCAAACACAAACAAAGGGTATCACAGCATGTGATGTTGCGGTAGTACTTAATTTTTACAGTTCAAACCCATCCGTAATGCCGTTGAGCATTTTCATATCTCGCTTGACGTAGTATAGCTCGGTGATTTCCGAGGTGGTGTGGCCGAGGAGGTCGGCTACTTGTTTGGGAGTGAGGGATTTGATGTTGCCGTTCTTATCCTTTGTGCCGTTGATTAATCGGGTGGAGAAGGTATGGCGGAGCGAGTGCAAGCCTTTTGTTTCTATTCCGGCGGCTTTGAGGATTCTGTAGAAGCGTTTGCGGAAGTTTACAGGTCGGGTGACCTCGCCGTGCTCGTCGGGGATGAGCGGACTGTCCTCGCCGAAGTAAAATTCTTTGCGCAAATCTTTAATCATTTCGATGGCGGTATCGTTGAGCGGAATATCGCGTTTGCTCGTTGCGCTTTTTAGTTTGCCTACTATCACCTCTCGCCCACTCTTTCCGGTGACGCCTTCGCGCTTTGAAACCTCTTTCACGCCGCGCTGAACGTGTATGACGCGGTTCTCCAAATCGATGTCGGAGTTGAGCAAGCCGAGGGCTTCGCCGGTTCTCAACCCTGTATTCAGCATAAGCACATACGCTGCCGCCTGCTGATATTTCCGTTTGCCGTTACCGAACACGCTGAACGCTTCCGCCTTGAACTTTTCTATTTCTTCCTCCGAGAATACCGTGATGGTCTCTGTCGTAGGGAGATTTTCTTTGCCCTGGGCAGACATATAATTCGCTTTCTTGAGCATTTCAACATTCGCCATCGGATTTCTCGCGATGAATTCCTGCTGATAAAGGTAGCGGAAGTATTCGTTGAGGAGCACATAAACTTTTTTGACCGTAGTGTATGCGTAGCCTTCGGTCATCCAGTAATTAAGCAGCATTTTAATATCAGCGGCGGTGATATCCCCGACAACTTTCTTTCCGAGGATGGGATAGATTTGATTTTTCGCGATTGACTCCGCTCTGTCGTAGGTCGTCCTCTCCACAGCAGGGAACTTGAACACCTGTAACCAGTTTTGCAAACTGTCTTCCAAAGTTTTCAGAGACTCAACCGAATCGTTCTTGTCCTGATTAAATTTCACGATATATTTTTTCATCTTTTTATTGACTTCCGACTTCGTTGTCCCCGAGAAGCTCTTGCGCTTTCGCGCGCCTTGCTCGTCAAGATACCAAACCACACCGCCCCAACGACCGTCGGTTCTTTTAAATGCGTTGCCGTTAGTAAGAATTTCACGTTGTGACATAGCTGTTCGCTCCTTTCTTTAGCACAACAATATATCACATGTCCGGTCATTTATCCAGACCTAATCATCATAATAACCGTCAAGAATTTCCTCAAATCTAATCTTGCCGCGTGTTCTGCGGACATTGTTGATTGCCTCGTGTCGCATACCTTCGAGTACATCTTTATTTATCATTCTGTCTATCGCGAGCACCCTGCACATCATTTCAAGCTGAACCGCGTAACGGAACAAGCCTTTTGAGATTGCCTTGGCGTTGTCCTCGGAGTATTTCGCGATAGCCTTTCCGAGCTTATCGCTGACGGCAGACTCGTTGGAGCCGAGAAGATAATCAGCGATATAATTTTCAACCGCCTCCGCGAAAAATTCATTTCGCGATTTGAAATGAAATTGTTTTACCATATCGTCCGCGCGGTTTACCAAATCTTTGTTCAAATATAGACCTACGCGTTTCATATTTTCAGAATCCATAAATACCTCCAAAAACTCGTGTTAATCAAAATCAACCCACTTCAAAATGGCTTAAATTTGCCGAAACTCGGGATTTCACCTCGAAACAAACGCCTAATTCAGCACCAACGGGTAAAACCCGACACACAGATTGACGCATTTTTAAAATGCGTAAAAACGGCTTAAACAGTCGGCATTGCCGGCTGAAGTGGTCCGCATAGGCGCCTAAGTAAGCGCCTATGCTTTCCCCTGCTTACTTTTCGACCTTGTGATTAATGCCTGTTCTGCTAATTCTTTTGCTTGATTCCGCCGTTATCAATCTGCTTTTGGTGGAACTCGTCAACCGCGTATTTGATTGGAAGAATTTGATACTTCAAATTTCCGTTACGCTTAATACCTGCTTGCGTAATCACACTCGTATGCTCGGTGGTTATCAAACCTTTTTCTTCAAGGCTGTGAACGTATTTCATCACGGTGTTGCGACTTATACGAAGAGCGTTGCCGATTGTTTTGAACGAGGGATAGCAGGAATAAGTTTTGCGGTCTTCCATCCGCATCAGATAACTGTACAGCGCGATTTCTCCCGCGCACAAATCTATATTAAAGATTTCGTTCGGCAAAGGAAAGAAATTCCCCTTGCGCGGAATAGGCGGCGATTCAAAAACAAATAGTTTGCTGAGTATTTTTACAACATTATTTTCCTGCATTGTCATTCACCCACTTTATAAACTTTTCTTTCGGCACTACCATACGAGCGCCGATTTTCAGAGTCGGAAACCCTTCCTCGTGCATCAGCTCATACGCTCCAGAGCGCGAGATGCCGAGCACGCTCGAGACGGTTTTCACGTCGATGAACAACGGAAGTTCATCATAGGTTTTATAAACCAAATTATCCTGTCCTTTCTTTCGGGCAACAAAAAAGACCCGTTACTTGTCAGTCACAACGCACGCACTTCTCCCTTGGTGCGTTTGTGATATGTAAAAAGAAAACGAGTCAAACTCAAAAATAATTGCTTGAAGATAAATTATCAAGCTATGTAATATGTAAAAGATAATATTCAATTTTCTATCTATATTTTAACACATCCGGAAATCTGTGTCAATAGTTTTTAGAATAAATGTTCGTGAAATTATTTTCTTTCTGTCGTTATTTTAACACAGCTATCGGATTTTGTTTGTCAAAATACGGAGTTGACATTGCGCATAGAATCTCTTAAAATTAAATTAGCATTTATTTGGAGATTTGGTATGATTTCTTTGAGCAGTTTTACATTACCTGACGCAGGCGATGAAGATAGTTTTGTTGATTCTGTAAAACGTACCTGCTTCAATACATTTTATCCGTTTTTAATTTTTCCCAAAATGGAATTGGAAGAACTCGAATTTGAGCCGATAACGATTTTTTACGGCGGAAACGGAACAGGAAAATCCACCTTGTTAAATGTGATAGCAGAAAAATTAAAGCTTACCCGAAATGCAGTTTTTAATAAAACGAATTTCTTCGATGACTATATATCATTCTGCGACGCAACCATAACCGTGGCAATTCCTGCCGAGAGCCGGATCATTACAAGCGATGACGTTTTTGATTATATTCTGGATATACGAAATCTCAATAACGGAATTCACAATAAACGAGATGAATTGTTTGAGGAATACATCGACAATAAATACTCTGATTTTCAATTCAGGACTATGGATGATTACGAGAAACTCAAGGCTGTGAATAAGTCTCGCTCAAAATCTATGTCGCGATATGTTAAAAGCGAGCTTAACGATAATATCAGTGAATATTCTAACGGTGAAAGCGCATTCAAGTTTTTCACGGAAAAAATCAAAGAAAATGCATTATACCTGCTGGACGAGCCTGAAAACAGCTTATCACCGAAACGACAGATTGAGCTCATGCAGTATATTGAGGACTCGGTAAGATTTTTTAATTGTCAATTTATTATTTCAACTCACTCACCATTTTTGCTGTCTATGAAAAATGTTAAGATTTATAATCTTGATAAAAAGCCTGTTGAAACTTCCAAGTGGACAGAGTTAGAGAATGTAAGAACTTATTTTGAATTTTTCAAACGGCACAAGAATGAATTTAAAAATTAAATACATAATTATCAAAAGCAAAAATCGCAACACTGATTGTTAATTCAAAGTTGCGATATTCTATTATATATATGAATTAATCATTTCAAATATTATTTTAGTACTAAGCCTGAAACCAATTCCGAAAGTTCCACGGTCGTATAAACAATTAATCCCCGACTGAATATTCGCAAGAAAACATAGTCGGTAAAAAACGCCGAAACCCGATTTTAGTGTTTTGACGATTACTTTCCTGCTGAACTCAAACAAATCGCACACAGGGCAAAATTCGTCGCGATATGGCGGAAATAAACTGGGTGTCATTGATTTTGTTGTTTAATATTGAAATTACGTTCAATACAACTAATTTTGAATTAACAAAAATTCTCGTCTCCATAATTATGGTGTTGTCTTTTTAACCTCTCTCAAATATATAGATTTTAGAATTTCATACTATATTTTTCTAAAGCTATTTAAAAGTTTTCTAACCGCATTTACCTCTTTTATAAATTTTTGATGAAGGTAAGAATATTCATCGGATGATTGTTCGTTGTCAGCCCAAATAATATGCAAAATATTTTCTCGTTTATTCAGTACGGTTTCAATATATTTTTCTATTTCACATTTATTAAATTTATTATTATTTAGCAGGTATTGCATTACTTTTACCCTTGCAAGATTATAGGAGATATATCCGTTCCAAATCAAATCGTCATCCGCGATTTGACTTGCCTTCATAAATGAATTCTCAGAAACCTCTAATAATGCTGAGTAGTATGAGTTGATTGGCAAATAGTTACCTTTTTGATTTTTTTCAACAACTGTTGACATGCCTTTTCTTGAATATACATTTTTTACACCGAGAAGATCTCTTGCTCTTTTCATATATTCAAGACCAAGATAATTGAAAAAAGTAATTTGCGCAATAGGAGTTTCAAGAGACTTACCCCTGATATTCTCAACACGGCTGATTTCATCACTGTTTGCAATTCTGTGATTTTGGTAGTTGATAACATAACTAATCAGTTTGATGTTTTCATCAAACAAAGTACTCAACCCACTGTTGATATACCGAAATTTACGTTTATCTGAATTAAGCTTGGCAATAAGATGATTACATTTCTCATAAAAGATTTTATCATGCTTTGCCCATGCCACCCATGTTAAATTATCTACTACGCATTGGATGTGTTCGGTATACTCTTTACAGTTTGCAGATTTTTTATAGAGCAAAAGATTAAAGAGTTTTTCTTGAAATTCTTTATCAGTGAAACAATCCTCAAAGTATTGGATATTCTCTGGATAAGCCACAGAATAATTCTTATTACAGAGCACATTCCCCTCCATAGAATTAATAGACTGAACTCTATCAATAGAATAATAGGTTATCATAGCGTATACAAGTGCTATAACAGAAATCACAATAGAGAAAACTGAAAGCCATATTCCGCATTTGTCACTGAAAGAGTCATTTTGACCCAACAAAAGAATTATGTATCCTGATACAGTCAAACTCAAAATAGTAACAATGATTATAATTGCAATCGCAATTTTACTACGATTCATAAAGTCACCTCATTTTAAAAAAGATGCCATCAATCCATTCAATTGTATTTTAACATTTTATAACCGCAATTTACAATGTTAGAGTTGCAATATTATTCCTACTATTTATTGGTCAAACAGTACTAAAAATTGCATACAATTTTGTGAACACCGTAATGCTTGGCATACTCTTCAAAATAATTCCTTGACTAATCCCTATATATTGAGTAAAATAAACTTTAGAAAAGGAGGAGTTTCAATGCTTGATAAAGATAAAGAAAAACGCCTAAGAGCTGTCAAGATTGCAAAGGCTATCAACAGCATTGAAGGTGTTCCGATTCCTGATGAAACAAACGATATTTATCGTCAATGGATAGACGGAAAAATTACAGATGAGCAGTTGACCTCAGCTATGTTGTCTTTGTGTACGAAGATCTAATATGAGTAAATATGATATTTATCTTCAGGAAAACAGCAAGGTCTTAAAAAATAGGCTCTGCATTACCGAAGAAGATGCTCTTGATAAAGCGGACTCCATCATGGCAAATACAAAAATGGCATTGCTTTACAATAGTGGCTTCTCTAATTTCTCTCCCGAGGGAGTTTGCACTATTCACAAAACTATTTTCGGTGATGTGTACGACTGGGCAGGTCAATACAGAATAATCAATATCCAGAAACGCGAGCCATTGTTGGCAGGCAAAAGTGTTTGGTACTCTAATTGGGAGAATATTGATTTGGATTTGAAAACAGCTTGGAAAAAAATAGACGCTGTTGATTGGCAACATCTTTCCCATGATGAGTTTGCAAAATCCATTGCGCATCTGTTTCCTGCTATTTGGCAAGCACATCCATTCCGAGAAGGAAACACGAGAACTGTTGTTATGCTGATAGCACTTTTCGCTGAGCATTACGGGTATTACTTTGATTATGAGTTGATGGCTGCGAGCGCAGGATACGTTCGCAATGCTTTCGTTCTTTGTTGTTTTGGGGTACACTCAGAGTTTGAACACCTCGAAAAAATTCTGCTTGACGCTATTTCTACGGAGCCTATTGAGGATATGGATGAGATTGAAGAAACAGCGGAAGAGAAAACATCAAAATACGAGAAGTATTATACCGAAGATTATAAACCCACACCGCATGAATATATCGAGGAAAAATAATTCCGTATTCTTTGATTACAGCATCGCAATATTTGACGCGAGTTTTGATAAACCTTTTCTGAAGAAAACCAATAGCATCAATAAAACATCAATGCCACTTTTGATGCTTTAAACATCGGGCAAAAACGGCTTAAACATTGGCTTATCTATGCGTTTTTTGAAGTTCCAACAGCCACTCCAAAACCGCGTGCCGAGGGTTCAAGTCCTTCTGCCCCTGCCAAACCAAGCAGATTTGAACATCGTTGTTTTTGACATGTGCTTAATCATGTCGGTTCATCTGCACAGTTTCCCGAAGCGTTGATGCTTCGGGATTTCTTTTCATTGATAATGTGACATTTTTTCACCTACGTTCTAAAGCAACAGCCCCGAAGCGTGACAGCTCCGGGGCGTGTTTATGTATAATATGACCTTATTTCTTTTTCCTTTTTTTATTCTGTTTTTTTCCTTTCTGATTTTTAGCTCCCTGAATCTTAGTGTTGCAGTTCTTATTATCGCTCTCTTTCGATTTCTGGTTCTGGGTATTTTGAATATTTGAGTCTTGTTTTTGGGCAGTATTCGTCTCAGATTGCTGGGATTCTAAATTCGAATTTGTATCTTTATTCTCTCCTTTTTCACCTTTGCATTTTTCTATTCTATTTTTTATAGCAAGCACAATAGCACGCACAATAATAAAAAGAAGCCATGCCAAGAAAAAGAGAATGATTGCCAGTGCCCAAAGAGCCGGCCCCACAAATGGCGATAATGAATGACATATACTATATATTCTTGAATACCATCCTCTAAAGTCGATTTTTACGAAATACAACCATGCCGCGAAATATAACGCAGACAGCATAACAGCATTTCCTGTAAAATAGATAATATGTCTCCTAAGAAAGCTCTTGGATTCCTTATTGGTTGAAATATCATTATCTGTAAGTTTTGCTATTAAGAACATAAAAAGATATATCAAATTATATACGCATATCCCCCACAACAAAGACACGATTGACATTTTTAGTACAGGAAGGCCTTCTGAGGCTCCTTCAAAAATTCCGGAAAGAGAATTTAAGCCGCCAAACACCAAAAACGCCATTGCTGTAAAAATACCAACCAAGGTAATCAGCTCTCTGTTTAGTTTTCGCCCTTCCTTTTTAATGGACTCTTCAATTTTGATTTTTTCTCCTTCAAAGTTATCCCAAAATGTGTCCTTTTTAATTTCAGTTATTTGATTTTCGGCCAATTTAGAATGATCCCACAGTTTATGAATTACCCGAATCACGAGTTTTTTGTCGCCGTATTTTGAGGTATCTTCCGGGAAAAGCTTGTCAAACTCATCACTTTTTGTAAAATCCATCAAAGCGTTTAGATTTGAATCTAAATTATTCACTTGTACATCCGTTAAGCTATAAATCATCTTACTATAAACAGAATAATACATGCGAGGCGTCTTTTTTAGAAACTTATCTAATGTATTTACAAACTTTTCATTATTAAGATTTTCATCAAGTAAAAGTTCAAAAAGATCTCTTGATTCTTTCTCTATTTCAGAAATAGTTTTGGATTTATTTATTTGCAAATCCGAATCAATTAAAAGCTTTGCCAACTCTTCTCATCCTTATCCATTACTGTTTATGAGACGATGATACAATGAACTCCTGCATAGATTCAATGCTTATTATATGATTATAACTCTTTCTCGCCTTAATCCAAGGCGATTGATGATGGGTAATAGCAACCAAATCACTCGCTGAATACTCTTCGCATGTTATGACAACATCGTTCACTAACTCCTGATCTTCCAATGTCATTTTCGTTTTATAAGGTACTTTCTTAGTATTCCATATTCCATTAGAAGTATCGTAGTATTCTATGACGGGCGGTATACTGAGGGAGCCATACCGCTTAAATTCATGATAAACCTCCGGGATAACAGGACCGAACGGCCACGCTTCTATATCATCGGAAAAACAAGGACTATTCGGATTCCTCATCAGAAAATTGAGTTGGATAAAGTAGAGGATTTTTTGAAGTTTTAGATTGCTAACCATCATATCGTGACAGTTCGCATAATTCACAACATATCTTGCAACATCTATTGCAGAATACATATTTATCACCTTATTATTATGAGTTTTAATATCATACCATAATCGACGCAAAACATCAACAAATTTATTCATGTTTATCACAAATTCGTATCCTTTACCATAATTATTTTGAATTTTTATCTAATTTGTCAAAGTTACCCAAATGTATGTTCTATTATTATTTTACATATATTATTGCTTTCTGTCAATTATCATAACATATCTCATTGAAATTATTTGTAAAAAAAGAGCTCCCCTCAGGCCATGTATCAAACCAAGGAGAGCGTATAAAAAAGGTAACGAAAAAAGTAATTACCTTTGAATGCAAAGTATAATTTTATTCACTATAGTTTAACGCTTATGCAACGATGGCGTGTGTTGAGATGTGTGTTATAACGCATACCGTGCAGTAAGCGGTTGATATTAAAACATGGGAATCACCTCAGCAAGTTAAAAAACGGCTTGTTTATGCGGTTTTTGATTAGCTAAACATTAACTATGCAAGTTAATTCAATAGTCAATCGTTCGCCAGTGCTTCAAACGTATTCTTCCCGGCAATGCCGTCAACAATCAAGCTGTGCACTGTCTGGAATGTTCTGACCGCGCTTTCGGTCATGCCGCCAAATTCACCGTCAAAACCGCCTGTGTCGTGACCTCTGCAAATCAGGAACGCCTGCAAAGACTTGACGTACTCGCCGGTGTCTCCCCTGCTCAGGTTGCGGATTGCCGCTTTTGTCCGTCTGCCGAAAATACCGTCAACGTCCAGTCCTGCGCCGTAGGTGTCATTTAGAATCGTCTGTAACGCCGAAATCAGGTTTTTTTTGGTGAGCTGTCCGCAGATATCGTCAACCTCTAATCGTGCGTTATAAGACGAATTTAGCCATTTCTGAACGGTTGAAACGTCGTCGGTAATTGGAAGCACTTCGGGGATATCGCCGTCGATAACATCCCAATTCTCAATCAGGTTGAGGTCAACATCACCGTCAATGCCGTCAATTCTGCCGTCCTCGCCGTACTGCCAGATATCGCAGGCGCGGCTGTGAGCGCTTGCCCAGTGGGCGAGCCAGATACTATATTTTGACCGAAGAAGGTCATAGTCGAGGAAGTCACTAAACCATGACGGCGACGAATACATACCGCCCCGATAGCCGCCTGACTGAACCGTATCAAGGAAGCGGCACGCCATAGCGGTCATGGTGGACTTGCCGAGCGCCATCTGACCGTCCTCTTCCATGTCGTAGTAGATAGGGAGGTCAAAATCACGGTTGCCGAGGATTTCCAGACAAGCACGCGCTTCCTGCTCCGCTTCGGCGGTGCTATAGGCGTAACTGTACCAATATGCGCCAACCTTCAAGCCGGCGGCTCTGGCGTTGCGGTAGTTTTGCCGGAATTTATTGTCCTCAGTCTGACCGAAGCCAGCACGGATAATCACGGCGACGATACCGCACGCGCGGACGCGGCTGTAATCGACGTCGCCTTGCCATGTGGACACGTCAATGCAGTTCGGCGTCATCTGATATACCCCTTTTCAACCAATGACGCGCGACGTTCGTCAATTACGTCCTTTGGAATTGCGTTGATATCTTCGTCGGTCACGCCGGGCATGGCGGATTTAATTTCGGCGGCTGACTTTCCGTAAGCCAGCGCCTTGATGATTTCTTTCTGAATTTCAGGTCGCATGGTCGTCGTCCTCCCCTGCCTTATTCTCCACGCCGTCTTTGATTTTGTGAATAGATTTGCGCAAAAATTCAGGAATTGGCACGCCGATTTCACCGAGGTTTTCTAAAATTGAAATCAATTCATTGACAATCAGCCAGATGACTATAATCATGGCGAAACAGTAATTAATCTGGATGTTGATTCCCACCTGCGTCAGCGCTGATGAAATCAGATAATCAACAACCATGCCGACGGCGACAAGCGCCAGATAGCCGACCTTTTTCAGAATTCCGATCACGCCGAGACGGCTGGACAGCTCGCCGGTTTTCTTGGCGGACACCATGCCCGATATGTAGTCAATCACCATAACGGCGACGAGCACGGCAATCGGGATGAGCAGCGCGTTGAAATACGCGGCAATCACGCCAAGCGCGGTAATGATGGTTAATTTTAACATGGAAACAGATTCATTCATTTTATTTCTTCCTTTCTTACTTTGTCATTGCTTCCGTATCGCCGTACACCTCTCCGGTAATCATCTTGAATTCCTCTGCGGTAATCCAGCCCTTGACAACGGCGTTGCGGACGCGGATAATGCTCCATAAGCCCTTGTCAAAATAATTTTTTCACCATTTCAAAATGCTTGCTCATTCAAGCTCCACCTCCGTCATCATGGCAATGTACGCCACATCCGCCTGTGTTTTCTGGCTCTGTTCGTCCATCAGACGAATGTATTCGTCCTTTTCGTACTGCGTGAGCGTGTAGGTGTAGCAGCCGTCTGTATTCCGCACATCATCGGCTACCCACACGGAATAATCATCAATTACCACCGCCTGCGGCGCGACAGTGCTTTGCACATCCTGATATATTTTCATGGTTATGACACTCCTTTCGCGTCTGGAACATAGAGCAATCGTCCGCCCATATTCGCCGCTCTGTTTGTAATTGCGGAATTCATTGCAAACAAATATGCTCCTGCCGCTGCCCACGTATTGGCTAAATCGCTCCTGCCGCCGTAGTTGACTCTCTTGTAGCCATTGTTATTCGCGGTGATATAGCAGTTATCGCCAACAGGCAGCGAGCTGTTGCCGACAGCTTCCGACGCGATAAACAGCCAGTCAAACGTCTCGCTGCCGTAGCCGAATGCGGATACATATCCGGATGCGTTTGCTGCGGTAAAACCTGCACCGACATAGTTTCCGCTATGCTTGGAGGATGAAAATTGAAAATCCGTACAGATATACGGCTGACCGCCGTTCATGCTGCCGTCGCCCCAGATATTGACGCCCTGAATCTGCTTCCAGATATTGCCCCACGGATTCTCGACGCCCCTGTAGGTAATTGCAAGCT
>JAFUUV010000225.1 GCA_017471345.1 Ruminococcus sp. | reverse complement strand
TACGCTAACGTATTCGTGAATCTACCGATGTATTTTAGTGTACATCTCACTGTAATTTCTTGAGTTCGCACTCAAAGAACATTACGGGTTTCTTCTTACTTTCGTTGTTCAATTTTCAAGGTCCTATGCGCTTTTTGAGGATTTTGAAAGACTGTTTCCAATCTGTCATTTTCTCAAGTGCGCTTGTGCTATTATACATCATTTTCTCACGTTTGTCAAGAGTTTTTCATAAATTTTTGAAAAATCTTTTTTCGTGAGCTTTGATGGTTTCAGCGGATTTCCGCCGCGCACAATTAGAGATTATAATACGTTTGTTCCGATTTGTCAAGGGTTTTTTGAAATTTTATTTTTTATTTTTTAACTTGACATTTAGCCTTTCAATTCGTATAATAGTATATACAACCGAGAATCCCCTGAAAGACTTTGACGGGAACAAGATACAGGTGAAAGGCACAGAGAGCTGTCGGGTGGTGCGAGACAGTGCGGACGCTTGTATGGATAGCTCATCCCCGAGTTGCACGCGTGAAGCTTTTAGCGCGTGACGCATGACAGCGTTAACGGTCAGGACCTTGTTGGAGGTCTGTAAGGGATATATGGCAACATATATCTGAATTTGGGTGGTACCACGATTTTATCGTCCCTTAATGCGGCTCGCCGTTTTTAGGGGCTTTTTTGTTGCAATTCTATAGGGAGGTTATCCAAATGAAACCGTCTTTTCAGAAGTACATTCCGTTTAAGCAAATTGACCTGCCGGATCGTCAGTGGCCAAACCGCGTCATTGACCACGCTCCGGTGTGGTGCAGTGTAGACCTGCGCGATGGCAATCAGGCGCTGGTGGATCCGATGACACTGCCCGAGAAGCTGGAATTTTTCCACGCGCTGGTAGACATGGGCTTTAAGGAAATCGAAATCGGCTTTCCGAGCGCGTCGGAAACCGAGTATGAAATCTGCCGCGAGCTGATTGAAAACAACCATATCCCCGACGATGTGACGATTCAGGTGTTGGTGCAGGCGCGCGAGCATCTTATCCGCAAAACCTTTGAGGCGATTAAGGGCGCGAAAAACGTCATCGTCCACTTCTACAACTCCACCTCTACATTGCAGCGCAAGGTGGTGTTCAAAACCGATATGCAGGGCGTGATTGACATCGCCGTCGAGGGCGCGAAGCTGATTAAGAAGCTGACCGACGCTTATGAGGGCGACACCAACATCCGCTTTGAGTATTCACCCGAGAGCTTCAGCGGCACCGAGCCGGAAAACGCCGTGGCGATTTGCGACCGCGTGCTCGAGGAGCTGCAGGCGACAAAGGAGAATCCGGTGATTCTCAACCTGCCGAACACCGTAGAGATGTGCACACCGAACACCTATGCCGACCAGATTGAGTACTTCATCCGTCACCTGAAGCACCGCGACGCGGCGATTATCAGCGTACATCCGCACAACGACCGCGGCTGCGGCGTGGCGGCAGGCGAGTTAGCGCTGCTTGCAGGCGCCGAGCGTGTGGAGGGCACCCTCTTCGGCAACGGCGAACGTACCGGCAACATGGATATTGTGACGATGGGCTTGAATATGTTTACACAGGGCGTCGATCCGCAGCTTGATTTTTCGAACCTGCCCAAGCTGCGCGATATCTATGAGCGCTGCACCAACATGACCATTGATCCGCGTCAGCCGTACATCGGCGAGTTGGTCTTTACCGCGTTCTCCGGCTCGCATCAGGACGCCATCAACAAGGGCTATCAGTACATGAAGGAAAGCGGCACCGAATACTGGGAGATTCCGTATCTGCCCATCGATCCCGCCGACGTCGGCAGAGAGTACGAGCCGATTATCCGTATCAATTCGCAGTCCGGCAAGGGCGGCGCTGCGTTTGTGATGAGCAACAACTTCGGCTACGACCTGCCCAAGCGGATGCATCCCGAGTTCTCGCGTCTGGTACAGGCGAAGTGCGAGGAGCTGGAGCGTGAGCTGATTCCGAAGGAGCTGTTCGAGGTATTTGAGAAGAACTACCTCAACCATCCGATGAAGTACGTCCTCACCAAGCGCAAAATCTACGAGGAAAGCGAGTTTGGCAGAGATTACGTCCATTTCAAGGGCAGAATGCTGCTCGACGGCACCGAAATCAAATTGCAGGGCACCGGCAACGGTCCGATTGACGCGTTCTTCAACGCCCTGAAGGCGGTGGGTGTTGACAGCTACGAGTTTATCTCCTACAGCCAGCACGCGATTTCGCAGGGCTCCGACTCCAAGGCGGTGTCCTACATCGAGCTGCGCAAGCCCGACGGCAAAAACATTTTCGGCATCGGCATTGACGCCAACGTCAACGTCGCGTCCGTTCTCGGCGTGCTCAACGCCATTAACCGCGCGGAAGCGCCGGAGGAATAATCCCGTTTTCTGACGGTTGGCAAAAAACTCTGTACAACACAACAGCCCGCTCACACGAGCGGGCTGTTAACGATTCACGGCAGAAAAAAACGCTCCTCACAAGAGGAGCGTTCTGGAGGCGACAGGCGGATTTGAACCGCCGCATCAGAGTTTTGCAGACTCGTGCCTTACCACTTGGCTATGTCGCCGTAACAAAATATATTATACCATCAAACCGGTATGATGTCAAGAGCTTTTTCAAAATCCTTCACGCGAAACTAATTTCGTTAATCATTTTGTTATCATCTACCGGCTGTCATCCTGAGCGGTCGGAATGACAGTATGATTGCTTTTCTCTTACGAAATTTGATTCGCGCGCAAAATTCTTTAGACAATACCGCAATGCAGCTGTGCAGTGTTGTCTGTATACTGTATGCGGACGGAGAGGTGACTATGCACGATTTAATGAAATATGCCGCCGAATGTATGGCGGAGCTTGACCGGCTGGGGATTCGCTACGCCAAAAACCTGCGCTTCACGGTCAATACACGCGCGAAAACGCGGCTGGGACAATGCAAAAAACGCGGCGACCAATATGAAATTGAAATTTCACACCTGCTGTTGGATGACCGCACGCCGGTGGAAAGCCTGAAAAACACGCTGCACCATGAGCTGCTGCACTCCTGCTACGGCTGCATGAAGCACACGGGCAGGTGGAAAGCCTACGCTGAGCGTGTCAGCGCCGCCTACGGCTACCATATCCGCCGCGTCGCCGGACGCGAGGACAGGGAGCTGCCGGACGAGCTGATGCCGGAGGCGAAGTATATGGTGCGGTGCGAGAGCTGCGGCGCGGAATTCGGCAGGACAAAGCTGTCCGCCGTGATTCAGCACCCCGAACGCTACCGCTGCGGCAAGTGCCGCGGTCAGCTGCGCCGCGTGAAATGACGAAAGCCCTCTCCAAAGCGGAAAGGGCTTTTTGATTTTTTATACCAATCTTCATTAAAAAGTAGACTTTCTACTTTTTAATAGCGCCGTAGGCGCGTCAAGATTGTATAAGACGGCAATTGCGCTTTTGCGCAATTGGAAAACGCGCCAAGCGTTTTCTCTCTGATAGAAAGTTGT
>JAFUUV010000224.1 GCA_017471345.1 Ruminococcus sp. | reverse complement strand
TCATCGGCAACCTTTTTGACGCCGACGACGCCGGAACCGAATTCACCGTAATGTTCTATTAATTGCTGAATGGCAGGTTTTTTGCTGATAATAACGCCGTCTCCGAAAAGCACGGCAAACGGTTCGTTGCCGACAAAGGATTTTGCTTTCAGAACAGCGTGACCAAGCCCTTTCATTTCCTGCTGGCGGATAAAGCTGATGTTCGCCAGCTCCGCAATGCTCTTGACTTGGTTGAGAAAATCGGTTTTGCCGCCTTTTTCGAGGATATGCTCCAGCTCGGGAGAGCGGTCAAAGTGATCCTCCATCAAACTTTTTCCTCGGTTGGTAATAATCAGAATATCCGTAATGCCGGCGGCAACAGCTTCCTCGACAATATACTGGATGGTAGGTTTGTCCACAATCGGGAACATTTCCTTGGGAAAGTTTTTGGTAGCGGGCAGCACGCGTGTGCCGAAGCCGGCGGCAGGGATGACCGCTTTTGTAATTTTATTCATCATGTCCTCCGTAGTTGTTAAATAACGATAAAGAAATTGCAGATATACGAAACGGCGACGGAAGCAATACCAAAGCTGATCGCCAACGGCAGATTGACACCGCCCTTTTGCTCCAGCTTGCTGTTCAGCACATCAGCGGTTGCGTCCGGATTCTCTTGCTTGACGCGCTGAATGGTTTTCATGGAATGGCGATAGTACAGGCGATTGGCTGTCAATCCGCTGATAATCATCAGCACGTACCGCACACCGTTGAGCAAAAGTGGAAGGTATACATACAGGCTTTTTACAAACAGCGAGGAAGCGTACGCGGGATTGTTGGCAACTTCGGTATAGTTGAGATTTGCAATTTCCCGAACGCCCTGCGACCATTCCGGCGTCATCATAATCACTGTGGAGAGAATATTGGTGGCGATGATCAGAAGGGTAAAGAGGATGCCAATCCCATACATTTTTCTGTAAAGGAAATATATTCCCGAGAAGATGAATGCCGCAAAGCCGAACTTTGAGCGGTCGGTTTTGTGAATCCGCTGAAACAGAAGAGAAAAATACCCCGTATTTTTTCCGGTGAATTTAGCGGCTTCTCCGGCGGTGACGCCGTCTCCAACGTATTCATTGCTGTCTACACCGGCGAGCGGATCGTCAAAATTCGGGATGCCTGTCGCGCCGAAGCCAAACGGAGGCGTACTCTGCTGGCTTTGCTGATACTGTGAACGCGCCTGATTCTGCGTTTGATGCTGATGGCTCTGTACATTTTCTTGCCGTAAATCCGTACCGCACCTCGTACAGGTAAGCGTGCCTTTGGGATTCTTGTGAAAGCAAACGGGACAAAGAATGGTTTCAAAATCTTCAAATGAAGACCGAGACGCTTCCGGAAAGAGCTGTTCAAAGGAAAAGCTTTCCGAATGCTTGTCCTGATAGAAGCAATGACCAAGCTCCTCGTAGCAGCCGCGGTGATGTGGCGCGCCGCATTCAGGGCAGACAACGATGTCTTCGCCGCTTTCAAACTGTTGGTTGCATACGGGACAATTATATTGTGTAAATTCCATATATTCCTCCGTGCAATTTCTCATTCTCTATTATATCAAATTCTATCGGCAAATGCAACAATAAATCTCAGATAAACGATTTTTTATTTTAGTTTACATTTTCCGGTCTTTTTGCTATAATTATATATTGGTAAAATGAAAGAAGGTATGCCATATGGTACAGTTTGAAGAATTGATGCTTTCCCTGCAAGCGCTCAAGCCCGACATTGACGATTTGTATGACGCGCTCGGCATGAAAAGCATGAAATCCGAAATTGAACAGCTTGAGCTCAAGGCAACCGAGCCGGGCTTTTGGGATAACGTGGAAAAGTCCCAGCAGGTTTTGCAGAAAACCGGTGCGCTCAAGGGAAAGGTAGAGGCATACGAAGCTCTGGAAGCTAAATATGACGACACCGCGGCGCTCATTGAGCTTGCAAACGAGGAAGAGGATTTGTCGTTGCTGGAGGAAGCACAGAACGAGGTTGAAACCGTGCGCCGGACAATTGACAAGATGCGTTTGCAAACGCTTCTCACCGGAGAATATGATAAAAATAACGCCATTCTGACCTTCCATGCCGGTTCGGGTGGTACCGAAGCGCAGGATTGGGCGGAAATGCTCTATCGTATGTATACGCGATGGGCAGAGGCGCATGGCTTTAAGGTGAAGGAGGTTGACTACCTCGACGGCGATGAAGCCGGACTCAAAAGCGCTGTTTTGCTTGTTGAGGGCGAAAACGCCTATGGCTATCTCAAAAGTGAAGCAGGTGTGCACCGTCTGGTACGCGTATCACCCTTTGATTCCGCCGGCAGACGTCACACCAGCTTTTCCGCGCTGGAGGTTATGCCGGAGATGGACGACACGGTCAAGGTAGATATCGCGCCGGAGGACATTAAAATGGATGTTTACCGTGCGAGCGGCGCGGGTGGTCAGAAGGTTAACAAGACTTCCTCCGCCGTACGTCTGACGCATATTCCCACCGGCATTGTCGTAGCAAGCCAAGTGGAACGCAGCCAGTATCAGAACCGTGACGTCGCTATGAAGATGTTGATTTCCAAGTTGATTGAAATCAAGGAGCGGGAGCACCTGGAAAAGATTGAGGATATCAAGGGCGTACAAAAGGAGATCACATGGGGATCACAAATCCGCAGCTACGTGTTTATGCCCTATACGATGGTCAAGGATCACCGCACTGCCTATGAAACCGGCAATATTCAGGCGGTGATGGACGGCGACCTCGACGGCTTTATCAACGCCTACCTCAAATGTGCCAGCCAGGGCACTTTGCTGAAATAATTATCGTAAAAAGAAAGGATGGTTACCGCCATGAATATAGTTTGTCTTGATTTGGAAGGTGTATTAGTGCCTGAAATCTGGATTGCCTTTTCGAAGGCGACCGGTATTGAGGAGCTGAAAAAAACAACCCGCGATGAACCCGATTACGATAAGTTGATGAAATACCGTATCGCGATTCTCAAGGAGCACGGCCTCGGCTTAAAGGAAATACAGGATGTCATCGCAACGATTGATCCGTTGCCGGGCGCTAAGGAATTTCTGGATGAACTGCGTTCGTTTACGCAGGTTATCATTATCAGCGACACGTTCACTCAGTTTGCGACGCCTTTGATGAAGAAGCTCGGATGGCCGACCATTTTCTGTAATTCTCTGGTTGTTTCCGAGAGCGGCGAAGTGACGGATTTCAAAATGCGTGTGGAAAACTCCAAGCTCACCACCGTCAGAGCGCTGCAGTCTATCGGCTATGAAACCGTAGCCGCGGGCGACAGCTACAACGACCTTGCGATGATTCGCGCGAGCAAGGCGGGCTTTTTGTTCAGAAGTACAGATAAAATCAAGGCGGACAATCCCGACTTGCCCGCGTTTGAGAGTTATGCGGATTTCCTCGCCGCCATCCGCGAAGCTGTGAAATAATACACCAATTTGCGATGAAATGACCGATAATTCTATTTTCTTATTTCAATCGCGGTTTTGTGTGTTATACTAATCAATACCACGT
>JAFUUV010000223.1 GCA_017471345.1 Ruminococcus sp. | reverse complement strand
TGGAAATATAACCGGTAACCCTGATAGCGTCCAGAGCGTAGTCTACAGGAATTAAGCCTTGCGCAAATTCTCTGCCGAATACGGCGTAAATCGCAGACATCAATTTTCCGTCACCAAAGGTTTTCAAGGTCTGCTTGCTGTCGCGAATAAAAGTAAAGGCAATTTCGGGGTGAGATAACGCAACCTTATCCACAATATTGGAGACTTGATTTCCTTCGGAGACGTCTTTTTTCAGGAATTTGGCTCGCGCGGGAATATTGTAGAACAAATCACGGATGACGAAGGTGGTACCCACAGGACATCCCGCATCCTCAAAGGAGACCTCCTCGCCGCCCTCAATGCGATAGGAAACACCGTTGTCATCCTCCGCATTGCGGGTAATCAGCTGCAATCTTGATACCGCGCTGATGGAAGCAAGCGCTTCACCGCGAAAGCCCAGTGTCGCGATATGACCAAGGTCATCTTCCTGCCGGACTTTGCTGGTGGCATGGCGTAAAAAAGCAAGCTTGACATCCTCGCGCAAAAAACCACAGCCGTCGTCAGTGACACGCATAAAGGTGGTGCCGCCGTTTTGTATTTCTACCGTTATATGCTTTGCTCCGGCGTCGATAGCGTTTTCTATCAGCTCCTTTATGACGGATGCAGGCCGTTCAACCACCTCACCTGCCGCAATCAGCTCTGCAACGTGTTTGTCCAATACATTGATGACGCCCACCGGTGTCACCTCCTGTCTAAATCATATTTTTGAGTTCGTATAGTAAATTCATCGCCTCAATCGGCGTCAGTGTGTTCAAATCTACAGACTTAATACGGTCAATCACAGGACCGGTTGCGACGCCCATCAGGGAGAGCTGCGCGTCCTCATTGACATTGACTTTTTTGACGATTGTTTCCGCCTTGCCGCTTTCGAGATCGGCAAGTATTTGTTTGGCGCGGTTAATAATGGAATTTGGTACGCCGGCAAGCTTTGCGACCTCGATGCCGTAGCTGTCGTCGGCACCGCCGGGAACAATCCGGCGCAGAAAAGTGACATCGTCACCGCGTTTTTTCATGGCGATACTGTAGTTTTTTACACCATCCAAAAGCTGCTCCATCACACTAAGCTCGTGGTAGTGGGTGGCGAAGAGCGTTTTGGCACCAAGCTTCTTTACATCGGCACAGTATTCCAATACCGCGCGCGCAATACTCATACCGTCAAAGGTAGAAGTGCCTCTGCCAATCTCGTCAAGAATCAAAAGACTCTTGGATGTCGCGTTCTTGACGATGTTGGCAACCTCACTCATCTCGACCATGAATGTCGATTGACCGGAAGCAAGATCGTCGGAAGCACCGACTCTGGTAAAGATGCTGTCCACAATACCGATACGCGCCGAGGAAGCAGGCACAAAGCTGCCGATTTGCGCCATCAACACAATCAGCGCAATTTGGCACATATAGGTAGACTTTCCTGCCATGTTGGGGCCGGTGATAATAGACACCCTGTCCCCTTTGCTGTCAAGATAAACATCGTTGGGAACAAAGGACGCGTTTTTCAGCAGTACCTCAACCACCGGATGACGGGAATCCTTGATATCCAACACGGTAGACTGGTTGACAACGGGACGGACATAGCGGTTGTCGGCGGCAACGTTCGCGAGAGAGGTTATCACATCGAGCGCGGCGATGCACCGAGCGGTCTTTTGAATACGCTCCAGGTTTTCCGCCACTGTCGTCCGGACGCTGTCAAACAGCGCGTATTCCATGGCGACTGCCCTGTCCTTCGCGCCGAGAATACGGCCTTCCAGCTCCTTAAGCTCCGGCGTGATAAAGCGTTCGCTGCCTGTCAGGGTTTGTTTACGGATATAGGTATCGGGAACGAGGTTTTTATAGAAATTTGTCACCTCGATAAAGTAACCGTAAACCTTATTATACCCCACGCGAAGCTTTGGAATGCCGGTTTTTTCGCGCTCCTGCGCTTCAATCTGCGCGAGGATATCCTTGGAATTGTTCATGTCGTTGTTGACTAAATCCAACTCCTCGTGATAGCCTTCCTTAATCATACCGCCTTCACGTACAGTAAACGGCGGATCCTCGACAATGGCGCTGTCTATCAGCTGATAGATATCCTCCAGTGTATCAATCCCCCGGTGAATCGAGCGCATATAAGATGATTGACAGGATGAGATTAAAGAAGAAATCCGCGGCAAATCCTGTATGGCGGATGACAACGAGCGCAAATCTCTGGCGTTAGCGGAGCCGTAGACAATTTTTGTCATCAGCCGCTCAATATCATGAATGCCGTCAAGTGCATCCGTGACATCCATGCGCAGCATCGTGTCGTTGTAAAGCTCCTCAACCGCGCTTTGACGGTTGTTGATTTTTGAAATATTCATCAGCGGATGTTCCAGCCACGCCCGAATCAGGCGTTTGCCCATCGCTGTTTTTGTTTTGTCGATTACCCACAGCAAAGAGCCGCGCTTATTCTTTGTCAGCATGGTTTCTGTCAGCTCAAGATTGCGCTGGGTATTATAATCAAGGCGCATATATTGCGCTTCCTGATAAACCTCTAAATGATTAATACGCTCCAGTCCGCTCATCTGCGTTTCGCGCAGATAATTAATCAGAGCGCCGACACAGCTGACAACCACCGGCTTATCGACAATCAAATGCTTGTCCTCCGGAAACTGCTTTTCCACCGCGGAACGGCATACCGGCACAGAGAATTTTTCGTCCTCCAGCATTTCGACTCCTGCCGAAAGCTTGCCCTTGATAAACGACGGGAGCTGGTTGAGCTTGACCACATCGCCGCCGATTAAAATTTCTCGGGGATTGTAGGAAGAAAGTTGATTAATCAGGATATGATAATAATCCTTACCGCTGATTTCGGTTGCGTATAATTCTCCTGTAGAAATATCGCAGAAGCAAATACCGATTTTTTTATCCTCTGCAAACATAGAGCAGATATAGTTGTTGCGGCTTTCGTCAAGCATACTTTGCTCCATCACCGTACCCGGGGTGATGACACGAATGATTTCACGCTTGACAAGTCCTTTTGCCGCTTTGGGATCCTCGGTCTGTTCGCAAATGGCAACCTTATAGCCCTTGGCGACTAATTTCGCGATATAGCCTTCACAACTGTGAAAAGGTACGCCGCACATAGGGGCACGTTCCTCCTGACCGCAGTCTCTGCCGGTTAACGTCAGCTCCAATTCACGGGATGCAAGAATTGCGTCGTCGTAAAACATCTCATAAAAATCGCCTAAACGATAAAACAGAATGCAATCCTTGTTCTGCTCCTTGATTTCAAAATACTGTTTCATCATCGG
>JAFUUV010000222.1 GCA_017471345.1 Ruminococcus sp. | reverse complement strand
CTGGAAATCTTCCTTGCTTTGGTGTATAATTGATTTCGGTATTGTTTTTCATAAAATTATTATACCACAACAGGCACATAACCGTCTATGCTTTCGGTTATGTGCCTGTCTGTTTTTTTGGGGTGTTTTTTCACAGCCCCTGATTTTTGAAACGTTCAGGCAACACCGCGCCATTCCGGAGAGTGGCGCGGTGTTGTCTTTATTTTTTCATATTTTTATTATAATAATTTTTCAGTGCGGCGAAGGTGGTGCTGCTGATTACGTGCTCGATTTTGCAGGCGTCATTGACAGCGGTGGTTTCATCCACGCCGAGCGCCATAAATATTTCACTGAGCACGGTATGGCGTTCGTAGGTGCGCTCCGCAACCTCCAACCCCGCTTCGGTTAAATGTAAGCCGCCGTCGCGCGAAACGATCAGATAACCGCCGTCACGCAGAATACCGACAGCACGGCTGACGCTGGGCTTGGAATACCCCATTTCCTCGCAAACGTCGATGGAACGCACGAATCCTTTTTTCTGATTCAGCACATAGATGGTTTCCAGGTACATTTCACCCGATTCTTTCAGTTGCATCAAACCACTCCTTCCTGCGGATACTACGATTATATCATAGTTTTTTGTGTGAAGCAACAAAATTTTTTGACAATTTACGTGAATCTGATTTCGTAATAGAAAAGCAATCATATCAACAACACTGTCATTCCGACTCACGTGTTGACAAATTCGGCTGAACGGAAAGATATTGACATCGGGCGATTTTAGGAGTAAAATAGGGAAGTGCAATTTTTGGGAGTAATAAAAGGAAGTGTCACAATGTTAACGCTTGACAAGATTTATCATGCCTCATATGTGCTCAAGGACGTCATCCGACCGACACATATCGTAAAGGCATCGGCGATTACGGACGACTGCGAGGTGTATCTCAAGCCGGAGAATTTGCAGATTACCGGTTCCTTCAAGGTCAGAGGCTCCGGTTATAAGATTTCTCAGCTTTCCGAGGAGGAGAAGGAGCGCGGTGTCATTGCCTGCTCTGCCGGCAACCACGCGCAGGGTGTAGCGCTTGCCGCTACCAAGTACGGCATTAAGTCGCTGATTTGCCTGCCGGACGGCGCGCCGATTTCCAAGGTGGAAGCGACTAAGGGCTACGGCGCCGATGTCTGCATGGTCAAGGGCGTGTATGACGACGCCTACAATGAGGCTCTGCGTCTGCGCGATGAAAAGAACTATACCTTCATCCATCCCTTTGACGATGAAAACGTCATCGCCGGTCAGGGAACCATCGGTCTGGAAATTCTCAACGATATGCCGGATGTAGACGCTGTGGTGGCGGCAATCGGCGGCGGCGGTCTGCTTTCGGGCGTCGCGCTCGCGGTCAAAAGTCTCAATCCCAACATCAAGGTCTACGGCGTTCAGGCAGAGGGCGCGCCCTCTATGGTCGAGTCCGTCAAGCAGGGCAAGATTGTCGCGCTGGATAAGGTTTCCACCATCGCCGACGGTATTCAGGTCAAGGAGCCGGGCGAGCACACCTTTGAATACATCAAAAAGTACGTGGACGATATCGTCACCGTTTCCGACGACGAAATTTCCTCCGCAATTCTCAAGCTGATTGAAACGCAGAAGATGATTGCCGAAGGCGCCGGTGCGGCGCCGCTGGCGGCGGTGATGTACAACAAGCTGCCGGTCAAGGGCAAAAAGGTGGTCTGCATCGTTTCGGGCGGCAATATCGACGTGACCATTCTCAACCGCGTCATCAAGCGCGGTCTGATTATGAGCGGCAGACAGCAGACGCTTTGCATCGAGCTGCAGGATAAGCCCGGTCAGCTGTTGGCGGTATCTAAGATTATCGCCGAGCATGGCGCCAACGTGATTTCCGTGCACCACGAGAGAGCCGGCGAAGGCTCCGACGTGACGGCGGCGCATCTGCGCATTGTCATCGAAACACGTAATTTTGAACACGTCAATGAAATTTCCAGGGCGTTGATGAACGCCGGATTTAAAATGATTTAAGGGAGGTATTCTCTATGAATATTGTCTATACCAAGAACGCGCCCGACGCAATCGGACCTTACTCTCAGGCAGTCATTGCCAACGGCATGGTTTTCACCTCGGGACAAATTGCCATTCAGCCGCAGAGCGGCACGGTCGAGGCAAAAACAATTGAGGAGCAGACCGATCAGGTGTGCCAGAATTTGAAGCACGTCCTCGAAGCAGCCGGCAGCTCGCTGGAAAAGGCGGTCAAGACGGTGTGCTTTTTAGCGGATATGAACGACTTCGCGGCGTTCAACGCGGTTTACGGTACCTATTTTACCTCCAAGCCTGCCCGTTCCTGCGTGGCGGTCAAAACGCTGCCCAAGAACGTCTTGGTTGAGGTAGAGGTCATCGCCGAGCTTTAAGGAAACGCTCACAATTCCCGACCGCGCATTATCAGAGAATCTATGCGATTGAAAATGTGTATCAGGCAGACAGGCTACGCGCCTGTCTGTTTTTGTTTGGGAGCGCACCGATTTTCGTTTGCTGCATAGGATACAGTAAACAGAGTGAACGGTTGGTGTGAACAATGCGGAACAAATTCAGAAGCTTCGGTATTCTCGGCGGCGACAAGCGTCAGCTGTATTTGGCGGATTCATTGGTGAAGGACGGCTTCCGTGTCGTCCTTGGCGGCTTTGACAGCCTGCAAAGCTTCGGCGATATTTCGATTGCCGATATGCGTACTGCCCTTGTCCGTAGCGAAGCGGTGCTGCTGCCCCTGCCGCCGGTGCGTGCGGACGGCAGCCTTAACGCGCCGTTCGGAGAAGGCATGATTGTTTTTGATGAGGACGAACAGGCGCTGCTGAGGCAAAAGCCGATATTTACGGCTATGCGTGACAGTCTGCTCCGCGCGTATCCCGCCCTCAAGGGCGCACGGATTTATGATTACGCCGCGCGTGACGATTTTGCAATCCTGAACGCTGTTCCCACAGCGGAAGGCGCTGTGGCGTGCGCCATGAGCGCTTACGAGGGCACGATAGCCGGCACGCGTGTTTTGGTGACGGGCTTCGGCAGAATCGGCAAAATCCTCGCGCGGCTGTTGACCGCGCTCGGCGCGCGGGTGACTGTCAGCGCAAGAAGCGCTTCGGATTGCGCCTATATCCGTTCGCTGGGGTATCGTTGCTGCCGCACCGACAGACTGGAGGACGTCCGCGGCTTCCAACTGGTATTCAATACGGTGCCGGCACTGATTTTTGACCGTGGTTTATTGCAAAACACCGACCGCAGCACCCTGTTAATAGACCTTGCTTCTCTGCCGGGGGGCGTGGATTTTGATGCGGCGGAAGCGCTGGGCATTGATGCCAGACGCGCGTTATCGCTGCCCGGAAAATGCGCTCCCAAAACGGCAGGGGAAATCATCAAAACAACTGTATTCCGAATGATTGAGGAGGTAAATTGGTGACAAAGGCAACCATTGGGTTTGCGATGTGCGGTTCCTTTTGCACCTTTTCAAAGGCGTTTGAGCAGATGCGCGCGCTCAAGGAGGATGGTTACGAGGTCATCCCGATGATGTCGGGCAACGCTTCGTCCACCGACACGCGCTTCGGCACAGCGCGGGAGATGGTAAAGAGGGCGGAGGAAATCACCGGACGGCACGTCCTGACCACCTCGGTAGAGACCGAGCCAATTGGTCCCAAGGGACTGTGCGACCTGCTGGTCATTGCGCCGTGCACCGGCAATACCCTCGCGAAGCTTGCCCTCGGCGTGACGGACACCTCCGTCACCATGGCGGCAAAGTCGCACCTGCGCGTCCTGCGGCCGGTACTGCTCTGCGTCGCGACCAACGACGCGCTCGGCGCGTCCGCCCAGAACATCGGCAGACTGCTGAACACAAAGAACATCTACTTCGTCCCCTTGCGGCAGGACGATCCCGTCAAAAAGCCGAATTCACTGGTGGCGGACTTCGGTCAGCTCGTGCCCTGTGTGGAAGCGGCGCTCGAAAAACGACAGGTGCAGCCTGTATTTGCATAATCATACGCATATTTTTTGCGGCAGGTATTGTACCTGCCGCTTTTTTGTGGTACAATGTATCTGTATTTGAATGAGAAAGGCTGGCGAAACGATGAAATATTGTAAAAAATGCAAGCATATTCATGATGATAAGTTTGATATTTGCACCGAGTGCCGCAAGCCGCGTCCGCTCTTTCCGATAGAGGAGCCAAACACGCCGGTGTTTCTGCTGACCGCCTCGGGCTTTGAGGTGCAGCGTGTCCGCACCGCGCTGGAAAGCGCGGGCATTCCCAGCGATGCCGTGCCGCATCAAAACAGCATTTCCGCGGACGCCGTCACCGGAGCCGATATGACGGACAAGGATATCCTTGTGCCCTTTGCCGCCTATCAGCAGGCGTATGATGTCTGCGTCGGCGTCGGCGCTGTCAAGCCGGAGGGTGAGAACATCACGGTGGACGAGCAGGACGTTGAGAACACGGTTGCCGAGGAAGAACGCGTGGAGATGAGTCCGGCGAAGCGCACAACCATCAAAATCGTTTCGGCAATTTTGATTATTATCCTGTTTTGTCTGGTGATTTGGGGAACAGACTTCCTTACGGGCTTTTTGACAGGCTTTTTTAAATAATCCACCTGTCACGCAATCACTGATTAATTATTTCTAAGGAGAATGAGTATATATGAATATTGAAACAAAATGCCTGCACAGCGGCTACGAGCCTGAAAACGGCGAACCCCGTCAGCTTCCGATTTATCAGAGCACCACATGGAAATACGCCTCCAGCGACGACATGGGAAAGCTTTTTGATTTGGAGGCGAGCGGCTATTTTTACACCCGACTGCAAAACCCCACCAATGATTTGGTAGCGGCGAAGTTAGCGGCGCTCGAAGGCGGCGTTGCGGCGATGCTGACATCGAGCGGACAGGCGGCAAATTTCTTTGCCCTCTTCAATATCTGTGAAACCGGCAGCCATATTGTGGCTTCCTCCGCGATTTACGGCGGCACCTACAACCTGCTCGGCGTCACCATGAAAAAAATGGGCATCGACGTCACCTTTGTTGACCAGACCTTGCCCGAGGAGGAGCTCGCGGCTTATTTCCGTCCCAATACCCGCGCGGTATTTGGCGAAACCATCACCAACCCCACCGTCACGGTGCTCGATATCGAGAAGTTCGCGCGTCTTGCGCATTCTCACGGTGTGCCGCTGATTGTGGACAACACCTTTGCTACGCCGGTCAATTGCCGTCCGATTGCGTTTGGCGCGGATATCGTTACTCACTCCACCACCAAATATATGGACGGTCACGCGGTCAGCGTCGGCGGCGCGATTATTGACAGCGGCAATTTTGACTGGATGGCGCACGCCGATAAATATCCGGGCATGACTACTCCCGACGAGAGCTATCACGGTCTTGTATACGCCGAAAAATTCGGCAAGCTCGGTTACATTACCAAGGCGACCTCTCAGCTGATGCGCGACCTCGGCGCGATTCAGTCGCCGCAGAACGCGTTTTATCTCAACAACGGCTTGGAGAGCCTGCACGTCCGCATGGACAGACACTGCGCAAACGCGCGTAAAATCGCGGAGTTTCTCAGCAAGCAGGAAAAGGTGGCGTGGATTCACTACCCCGACCTGCCCGACGATGAATTTCACGCGTTGGCTCAAAAATATTTACCGAACGGCTCCTGCGGCGTGATGGCGTTTGCGGTCAAGGGCGGCAGAGAGAATGCCATCCGCTTTATGGATCACCTCAAGCTCGCCACCATCGCTACCCATGTTGCCGACGCGAGAACCTGCCTGCTGCATCCTGCCAGCCATACCCACCGTCAGCTGTCCGATCAGCAGCTCATGGAGGCAGGCGTCGCTCCCGACCTCATTCGTCTGTCTGTCGGCCTTGAAAACGCGGACGACCTGATTGCCGATTTGGAGCAGGCGTTAGCGATTATCTAAGTGGTTTTTGACAAGGGGTACGCTATGAATCATTTTGTTTCCGCGATTATCGTTGCCGCGGGTGGTTCCGTGCGTATGGGCATCGCCGACAGCAAGCAATTTATTTCGCTGTTGGGCAAGCCCGCAATCGCATACACCCTCCGCGCTTTTCAGCAATGTCAGTACATCCGAGAAATCATCATCGTATGCCGTGAGCAGGATGGTGAGCGCGTCCGCTCCATCGTCGCCGACAACGGCTTCACCAAGGTAGCAGCCATTGTTTCCGGCGGCGCCAGCCGTGCCGAAAGTGTGCGCAACGGCATTGCCGCCGCAAATGAACAGGCGGCGTATTTCGCTGTCCATGACGGCGCGCGTCCGCTGATCACGGTGGAGGAAATCGAGCGCGTCACCGAGGCAGCTTTTGAAACAGGCGCCGCTACGCTCGGCACCGCTGTTTCCGATACAATAAAAATTGTCAACGACGACAATATCATTGAGAGCACGCCCTCGCGCGCACAGCTGCGCGCTGTCCAGACGCCGCAGGTTTTTGAAAAGGAGCTCTACACCTTCGCCCTCGAAAACGCCGGCGACGAGTTAGTTGGTTTTACCGACGACTGCTCGCTGATTGAAAACATGGGCGGCGAGGTGGCGGTCGTCAACGGCAGCAAGGAGAATATCAAACTCACCACGCCGGTTGACGTGGTAATCGCGGAAAGCATTCTTGCCAACCGCGCGAAAGGACAGTGAAATCATGCGCATCGGTCACGGTTACGACGTTCACCGCTTTGCCGAGGGCAGAAAGCTTATCCTCGGCGGCGTTGAAATCCCCTATGAATACGGCTTGCTCGGCCATTCCGACGCGGATGTGCTGCTCCACGCGATTGCCGACGCCTTGCTCGGCGCGGCGGCGCTCGGCGATATCGGCAAGCTCTTTCCCGATACGGACGACCGCTTCCTCGGTGCCGACAGCGCGGTGCTGCTCGGCGAGGTGGTGCGCGTCCTTCGTGAAAACGGTTACACCGTCGGCAATATCGACGCGACCGTGATTGCCCAAAAGCCAAAGCTGCGTCCGTATATCGACGCCATGCGGCAACGCATTGCCGAGATTTGCGGCTCAGCGGTATCACAAATCAGTGTGAAAGCGACTACCGAGGAAAAGCTCGGGTTTACCGGTCGCTTGGAAGGTATCTCCGCACACGCGGTCTGCCTGATATATTCTTTATAGAAGGAGATAATCATATGAAAACTTGTCCGAATTGTCATGCCTCAATTATGGATGACGCGGTGTTTTGCACCAACTGCGGCACTCCTCTGAACGCGGCGCCGCAGCCTGCTCCCCAGCAGGAAGCCCAGCCGCAGCAGCCGCAGCAGCCGCAGCAGCAGCCGGTACAGCAGCCGGCTCCTCAGCAACAGGCACTGCAGCCGCAACCGGCTCCTCAGCAGCAGTCTTACCAGCAGCCGCCTTACCAGCAGCAGCCGGTACAGCAGCCGACGGAGCCAAAGGTCAGTATTTATGACCACACTGCCGAGTTCTCTGAGGAAGAGGTACACGACAACAAAATCTTCGCGCTCACGATTTACGCGCTCAGCTTTATCGGCATCATCATTGCGCTGCTTGCGAAAAGCTCCGACAACTCCTCGTATCTGCGCTTCCACATCAAGCAAATGCTGATGATTCTCATCACGGAAACCCTTGTTGGTTTTATCACCGGCATTCTGTGCTGGACCTGCATCGTTCCGATTGCCGGCGGCGCACTGCTTGCGTTCCTCTTTATTGTCCAGATTATTTGTTTCATCAATGTCTGCAGAAACAAGTCAATTGAGCCGCTGCTCGTCAGAAAACTCGGCTTCTTAAAGTAATAATCCAAACACCTCGCTCATAGGATAGGGCGAGGTGTTTTACATATGAGAAAAGTGTTCGTTTCACTCCTGCTGTGCTGCGTGCTTGCCCTGAACGCAGTTATGCCGGCTGCCGCCGTGAAGGACAGCGCCGTTTCCGCTCCGTCCGCGGTACTGATGGAGACACAGACAGGGAAAATTCTTTTTGAGAAAAATGCGCATGAACGTCGTCCCTGCGCGTCCATCACCAAGGTCATGACACTGCTGCTTGTTTTTGAAGCCATCGAAAGCGGCAAGCTCAGCCTTGACGATACCATTACCGCCTCCGCGCACGCCGCTTCGATGGGCGGCAGCGATATCTGGCTGGAGGAAGGCGAGCAGATGTCCGCCGACGATATGATTAAGGCGACGGTGGTCGCCTCTGCCAACGACGCGGCGGTTGCGCTGGCGGAGCATCTCAGCGGCAGCGAGGACGCGTTTGTCGAGCAGATGAATGCGCGTGCCAAGGAGCTGGGCATGGAGGAAACCACCTTTATGAATTGTAACGGTCTGGATGAAGAAGGTCACCTGACCTCCGCCTATGATGTGGCGCTGATGTCGCGCGCACTGATGCGGCATGAAAAAATCTATGATTATACGTCCATCTGGCTCGATTATCTGCGCGGCGGTGAAACGCAAATTGTCAATACCAACAAGCTGCTCAAAACCTACAACGGCATCACCGGTCTGAAAACCGGCACCACCGATGACGCCGGCTGTTGTATGGCGGCTTCCGCGGAACGCGACGGCATGACGCTGCTTGCGGTGGTGCTGGGCTGCGATACGGGCAAACAGCGGTTTGCCGACGCGGCGGCGCTCTTGGATGACGGCTTCGCAAATTATTCTGTTAAAGAATTAAACCTGCCGCCGGATTTACCTTCCGAGCTGCCCGTCAGCGGCGGCATGGAAAAAAATGTCGGTATCTCCTGTGAGGTCAAGGGAAGTATCGTGGTTGATAAAGCGAGCGCTGACGAGGCGCAGTGTCAGGTAAATCTGCCCGAAAACGCGCAGGCGCCTGTTGAGGAGGGAGAGGTGCTCGGCGAGGTGGTATATACCCTCGGCGATGAACAGCGCACGTTTGATATCCTTGCAGACAGCTCCGTACCGGCAACCTCCTTCGGACGGATTTTTGCCGCTCTTTTTAATTCCTTAACCGCATTATAAATTTTGCCGAAAAACGCCTTGCAAAATACCTGTCTATATAGTATAATAAATGAATAAAGGTATTTGGAGGAGTGTCTTATATGGCGACATCATTAAATGATAAGTACTTGAAAGCGTTTATCAGCGACCATGAATACGAGGGCGTTGTTTCTGAGGTCAAGGCGGCTCACGCGGCTTTGCACAGCGGCAATTGCCTCGGCAACGACTTCATCGGTTGGGTAAACCTTCCCACTGATTACGATAAGGAGGAGTTCGCCCGCATCAAGGCTGCTGCCAAGAAGATTCAGGGCAACAGCGACGTGCTGATTGTGATTGGCATCGGCGGTTCGTACCTCGGCGCGCGTGCGGCAATTGAATTTCTGACTTCCCAGAATTATAACCTGACCTGCAAGGATACGCCGCAGATTTTCTTCACCGGCAATTCCATCAGCTCTTCTGCACTGGCAGAAATCATCGAGCTCTGCGAGGGTAAGGACGTTTCCATCAACATGATTTCCAAGTCCGGCACCACCACCGAGCCGGCAATCGCGTTCCGCGTATTCCGCGAAATGCTCGAGAAGAAGTACGGCAAGGAGGGCGCGCGCGAGCGTATCTTCTGCACCACCGACAAAGCGAGAGGCACACTCAAAAAGCTTGCCGATGAGGAAGGCTACGAGACCTTTGTAGTGCCCGATGACGTCGGCGGCCGTTTCTCTGTGCTCACCGCTGTCGGTCTGCTGCCCATCGCCGTTTCCGGCGCCGATATCGACGCGCTGATGGCAGGCGCCCGTCAGGCACAGCAGGAGCTTGATAATGACGATTTGTACACCAACGATTGCTACAAGTACGCCGCGATTCGCAACCTGCTCTACCGCAAGGGCAAGACCATGGAGATTATGGTTTCCTATGAGCCTGCCTACACCATGATGGCGGAGTGGTTCAAGCAGCTGTTCGGCGAAAGCGAGGGCAAGGACAAGAAGGGTATTTATCCCTCGAGCGTCATTTTCTCCACCGATTTGCATTCCCTCGGACAGTACATCCAGGACGGCAGACGCACGATGTTCGAAACCGTCGTGCTCTTTGATAAATGTCAGAAGGAGATTACGCTCGGCACCGATCCGACCGACGGCGACGGACTCAACTTCCTCAGCGGCAAAACCATGGGCTTTGTCAACCGCAAGGCGTTTGAGGGTACCGTGCTGGCGCACAACGACGGCGGTGTCCCGAACATTGTCATCAATGTCCCCGAAATGAATGAAACCGAGCTTGGCTATCTGATTTACTTCTTTGAGAAGGCTTGCGCCATTTCCGGCGCTATGCTCGGCGTCAACCCCTTCAATCAGCCGGGCGTTGAGAGCTACAAGAAGAATATGTTTGCCCTTCTCGGTAAGCCGGGCTACACCGATTTGAAGGCTGAGCTTGAGGCAAGACTCGGCTGACATACAACTGAACACTGAATATACAGGAGGTATTTTACAATGGTTACATTATTAATCGGTAAAAAAGGTACAGGAAAAACAAAGAAGCTGATTGCTTTGGCGAATGAGGCAGTTGCGGCTTCCTCGGGCAACGTGGTTGTCATCGAAAAGGGCAGCAAGCTGACCTACGACGTTACCCACAAGGCAAGACTGATTGATACCGACCAGTACACTATCTATGGTTATGATATGCTTTACGGCTTCATCAGCGGCATCTGCGCCGGCAACTATGACGTCACGGATATTCTGGTAGATTCTACCTTCAAGATTGCTCCCGAGGCAATCGCGGGACTGGAGTCCTTCACCAAGAAGCTGCAGGAGCTTTCCGACAGAACTTCCACCAACATTGTTCTGCTGGTTTCCGCGGACGAGGCGGACATTCCCGATTCCATCAACGCGGTTTGCACCCGTGTCTGATTTGCTTTCTCATGGCGGCGCTGTCAAGCGCCGCTTTTTTATTTCCATCATGGAAATTACAGCGCATGAAATCGCTGTTTTTGCCTTGAAAATTGAAAAAACCTCGTTTTTTCAGTTGACAAAGCCGCAATCCTTTTGTATAATAATAGACAGCGTTTTAATATGCGTTTATGCGGATTGGAGGGCTGTCAATGCTTTTCGAATTGAAATCCGTCTTTCTCAGCGACGGTGAAACAAAGTCGATATCCTATGAGCTTGACATGACCGACATCGACATCGACGGGATTTTTCCATTCACTGCTCCCGTCAGCGTAACTGCCGATGCCTGCAACCGCACCGGACTTGTCACCCTGAACATTACCTGTGAGTACCCCTTCAGCCGACCGTGCGACCGCTGCGGCGTATTGGTGAGCGGCGTGGAGCGCCAAGTCTTCTCGCACCGCCTGGTGCAGGAGCTGGTGGACGAGACCAACGACGACTATATTGAAACACCTGATTTCACCTTGGAGCTTGACGAGGTGGTAGTTTCAGATTTGATTCTGAATTACCCGCAGAAGTTCTTGTGCGGGGAGGATTGCCGGGGACTTTGCCCCAAATGCGGCAAAAATCTCAACGAGGGCAAGTGCGGCTGCGATACCGCGCAGGTTGACCCGAGACTTGAAATCCTCAAACAGCTTATGGAAGATGAATAATAGATAAGGAGGTCTTTGAAATGGCAGTACCTACAAGAAAAACATCACACGCGAGAAAGAGCTCAAGACGTTCCACTGTATGGAAGCTTAACGCGCCGACTCTCACCGTTTGCCCGAACTGCGGCGAGCTGACAGCAGCGCACAGAGCTTGCACCAACTGCGGTATGTACAACGGCAGACAGGTTATCGTTAAGAAGGATGCGTAATTCTTTTTAGAAAACGATGGGCGGCAGAAGCTTTCACTTCTGTTCGCCCTTTTGTCTTTAAGGAGATGATAGCATGAACAAGCCCGTCATTGCAATTGTGGGCAGACCAAACGTCGGCAAATCGACGCTTTTTAATAAACTCATCGGGCAGCGCGTTTCCATTGTGGACGATACGCCCGGCGTCACCCGTGACCGTATTTACGGCGAGGTGGAGTGGTGCGGCCACACCGCCATGCTCATCGACACGGGCGGCATTGAACCAAAGACAAATGATGTTATTCTCGCGCAGATGCGCCGCCAGGCAGAGCTTGCCATCGACACCGCCAACGTCATCATTCTTGTCACCGACTGCAGAAGCGGTGTGGTGGCGACGGACGCGGATGTCGCGCAGATGCTCCAGAAATCCGGCAAGCCGGTTGTGCTCTGCGTCAATAAATGCGATACCGTCGGCGAGCCGAGCATGGAGTTTTATGAATTCTACAACCTCGGACTGGGCGAGCCGGTACGGGTTTCCGCCGTGCACGGCTACGGCACGGGCGACCTGCTTGACGAGGCGTTCGCGCACCTGACCTTTTCGGACGAGGAAGAAGAGGAAACAGACGCAATTCAGGTGGCTGTTATCGGCAAGCCGAATGCCGGCAAGTCCTCTCTGATTAATAAAATTACCGATTCCGAGCGCTGCATTGTGTCCGATATTGCCGGCACCACGCGCGATACCATCGACACCCTGATTGAGAACGAATACGGTGTTTTTAATTTCACCGATACCGCCGGTCTGCGCCGTCAGAGCCGGATTTACGAGGATATTGAGAAATACAGTATCCTGCGCGCGAAAATGGCGATTGAGCGCAGCGACGTCTGCGTCATCATGATCGACGCCACCGAAGGCGTCACCGAGCAGGACACCAAGGTTGCCGGACTCGCGCACGAGGCAGGCAAGGCGTGTGTGTTGGCTGTCAACAAATGGGACGCCGTTGAGAAAAACGATAAAACCATGTCGGAATTTCAAAAGAAGCTGGACGCGGATTTTGCCTTTATGTCCTACGCGCCGCAGGTGTTTATATCGGCAAAGACCGGTCAGCGCCTTGACCGCCTGTTTGAGGCAATTGTCGGCGCCAACGAAAACGCCGGTCTGCGCATCCGCACCGGTATGCTCAACGAGCTGTTGGCGCAGGCGACCACGCGTGTGCAGCCGCCGTCCGACAAGGGCAAGCGCCTGAAAATTTACTACATGACGCAGGCGAGTGTGAAACCGCCGACCTTTGTCTTTTTCTGCAATAACGCGCAGCTGTTTCACTTTTCCTATCAGCGCTATCTTGAAAACCGTATCCGCGAAGCCTTCGGACTCGAAGGCACGCCGATTCGCATGATTATCCGTGAAAGGGGAGAAAAGTAATGGATCCTGTGATTCAGATTCTCGGTTCTACCTTCGGAACCTACTGGTGGGTGTGGCTGCTGACCGCCGTCATCGCATATCTGCTCGGCAGCATCAACCCTGCGGTGATTGTCACAAAAATCTGGACAAAGGGCAAGAAGGATATCCGCGACATGGGCAGCGGCAACGCCGGCTTTACCAATGTGCTGCGCTCTGTCGGCAAGGTTCCTGCCATCATCACCATTGTTTGTGACGCGCTCAAATGTGTCATCGCGGTGCTGCTCGGAGGCTTGTTCTTCACCCTGATTGCCGGCGACGGCGTGTATCAGCCGCTGGTGATGAATGTCGGTAAATATCTTGCCGGTATTTTCTGTATTCTCGGTCATTCCTTCCCCTTGTATTTCCACTTCAAGGGCGGCAAGGGCGTTGTATCGGCGGCTGCTTTGATGCTGACCGAGGACTGGCGCGTTTTTCTGATGGTGCTGGCAACCTTTTTGATTATCTTTTTGATTTCGCGGATTATCTCGCTCGGCAGCATTGTCAGCGCGATTCTCTACGGACCATATACCTTCCTCGCGACCTTCTTTTTTGATAAGCTTGTCTATGGCGAGCTGCCCAGCATCGGCTATGTGGTGCTGTCCACCTGTGCCGCGCTGATTATCGGCGTTTTTGTCACGGTCAAGCATAAGGACAACATCAAGCGTCTGCTGCGCGGCGAGGAAAAGAAAATCAAGGCAAAAAAATAATGACAAGACCGGAGCCAATCCGGTCTCTTTTTTTCGGAAAGCATGGAATTATGCGTATTGACTTGATTTTTTCGGGAGAAAGTAGTAAAATATTTGTGTAAAAAAACCAATGGAGGAGCAAACCGTATGAACGACTGTATTTTCTGTAAGATTATTGACGGCTCCATTCCGTCGCGCAAGGTGTATGAGGATGACAAAATCCTCGCTTTTTATGATTTAGAGCCGCAGGCGCCTGTCCATGTGCTCGTCGTTCCCAAGCTGCATATCGCGTGCGCGGATGAGATTACCGAGGACAATGTGGATTACATCGCGCACATTTTCGCGAAGATTCCTGCCATCGCGCAATCTCTCGGGCTGGAAAACGGCTATCGTATTGTGAATAACTGCGGCGAACACGGTTGTCAGAGTGTGAAGCACCTGCATTTTCATATTCTCGGCGGTACGCAGTTAGCAGGCAGAATGGTTTAAGGAGAGTTTTGGCATGGATAATTACAAGATGACTATCGCGGGCGTAGAACGCGAATTAAAGATGTTTTCTGTCGATGATAAAATTGACATCGCGGCGTTTATCATGTTCGGCGACGTCGAGGTGACCGAAAAAGCTGCCGCTGAGCTGCTCAAGCGCTGTCCGGAGCACGACGTCGTGGTTTCCGCGGAAGCAAAGGGAATTCCGCTCTGCTATGAAATGGCGCGTCAGGGCTGTCGCGAGTATGTCATCGCGCGTAAGAGCATCAAGGTATATATGCGCAACTGCACCCATGTAACGGTCAATTCCATCACCACAGAGAACGTCCAGACGCTTTATCTCGGCGAGGACGACGTCAACTTCCTCAGAGGCAAGCGTGTGCTGATTGTGGACGACGTGATTTCTACCGGTGAAAGCCTTATGGCGCTCGAAAAGCTGATGGCTGCCTGCGAGGCGCAGATTGTCGGCAAGGCGTGTGTGCTTGCGGAGGGCAAGGCAAAGGACCGTGACGATATTATCTATCTTGAGCCGCTTCCGTTATTTTATAAATAAACGCAGCCTTTCACCATTCCTATCAGCAGGACACGGAACAATCAGAGATTAAAAGCTTCAGCGCGGTTCTGTGCCGCGCTGTTTTATCGGTGCGCCCGACGGCGCACGTTTCTAAAGGGTGAAAGTCCCGAATCCGCCCGACAGCGGGAAGGATATAGCCGAACACCAAGGGTGTCCGCCGTGAGGCGGAATCTGAAGGAAGGTGCAGGCAAACCTGTGGTCTGACG
>JAFUUV010000221.1 GCA_017471345.1 Ruminococcus sp. | reverse complement strand
GCCTGCGTTTTTTGTCTATTTTTTCGGGGAGGGCACATTTTCGGGGAGGGCACATCTTCTACGGTGCGTTTGGTGCCGGATTCCATTCTGTCGGATGCGTACTCGGCAGCGTTATGCTCCTCGGCTTCAACAGAATGTTCGGCTGAATCCTTCGTCTGGATATAAGCCGATTTCATACGCGCAGACGCGATCTTTGCTCTGTCAAGCGTTTTGATCGTGCCTTTGAACGTATCTCTTGTTTTAATATCAGGCATACAATCGCCTACTTCCTTTTCGCTACAACTACAAGTCTGCCGTTATCGTGGGTATATTCACAGGTAGCAAGCGTGAGGAGCTTGTCGCCGTACTTTGCGGAAACGCCTGTTTCATAGAAGGACAATGTCTTGCACTTTGCAACAAAGGTGGAAAAGTGGTCGGGATCGTAGGAATTGACAAACTCATAAAACTTAAATGAGTTCTTATCGTCCTGATCGACAGGAATGGCAAAAACGGCGAGAATATCATAGTTGGCTTTTCTGTCGAGCGTATCAAAGCTGATTGTCTTATGGGACGACCAAAAGTCCTTGCTCCTGAACAGCTCCAGATTAGCGAACATTGAGCCGTCGTTCATATGGTGAGCATAGACGATAACATTGTCCGAGGGCGTTTTGACATCACAATTCGCCTGAACATAAGGGCAGCCGTACACCGACTGATTCTTATAGAAATCGTGGTCGAGGTAGAAGTCGGGATTGCCCTTTGTCTGCATAACAGGATAGTTGATATTGGTATCGTTTATCTTTATCCATCCTACCATATCGGGATTTGCGCTCGCGTTCATCGTTGTCGTGTAGCTCTGATAGTTTCCGCCTGCGCTGCCTGTGCCGCTGTTGCCGCCGACGGTGTTATCCGTATAAGGATTGACAGCCGCTTCTGTCGCTGAAACGGCTGTGCTGTCCTCCGTAGCCGCGACTTCTGCGGCTACGGTTTCATAGGTTTTCTTATTATCTTCGGATTCCATCTTGTTCTTGATATGAAAATAGGTGCTAACGCCGCAAACGGCGACAAGCAGTACAATCATACCAATCAAAAGTTTCTTGCTCATAGGGCTGTATCCTTTCTTTTAGGCTACCGAAGATTCACCGGGCTTGGTGGTCATCAAACGGTAGAGCTTGGTATCTGTGGGGAATTTGTTTGCAAACGGAACAAGCGCGCTGCCGACCTTAATCAAGCCGTGTCCTGCTTCGGAGTTCGTGATATAGGAAAGCTGCAACTCGGAAATATTCAACAAGTGCGCAAGCTCATCCCTGTCTGTCGATGCCTGATTGAGCATAACGATAAACTCGGAGTTTGCAAGCATAGTACGGGCAGTATGGCTCTGTAACAGATCTTCGACGTTCTGTGTGATACCCGTCGCAACCGCACCATACTTGCGGACGCGCTTCCAGAGGGTGAACAGGAAGTTGGCGGAGTATTCGTGTTGGAACAGCAGATAGATCTCGTCGATAAAGATATAGGTTTCCTTGCCCTTTGCTCTGTTCTCTGTAATGCGGTTGAGAATACTGTCCATAACAACCAACATACCGAACGACATCAAGTGCTTGCCGAGATCGAGAATATCGTAGCAAATCAGGCTGTTTTCGGTATCAACATTTGTTTCCTTTGCAAAGGTGTTCATTGAGCCTTCGATATACAGCTCAATATCAAGTGCAATATCGTGAGCCTCCGGCTCAGGCTGTCTTAACAGTTCCTCACGGAAATCCTTTAAGGTCGGCACCTTGCTCGTGTAGTTGTTTTGCAGATAGCTCCGATAAACATTAGCGGTACAACGGTCAATGATGGATTTCTCCTTCGCGCCGATGGGAACAAACTGCTCACACAGCGACATAAGGAATTCCGATTTGAGGGTGATCGGGTTTCCGTCCTCGCCGTAGTCCTTCGACATATCCATAGCGTTGATATGGTTGTCAGAGGTTGCCGAAAGATTGATGACCTCGCCGCCCAACGCGCGGACAAGCGCGCCGTATTCTCTCTCAGGATCAATGATGATAATATCCGCATTGGTCGCAAGCCGCAGATTGGTAATATCGCTCTTGGCAAAGAACGATTTACCGCCGCCCGAAACGCCGAGAACAAAAGCGTTGCCGTTAAGGAGCTGCTTACGGTTAGCGATAATCATATTTTTCGATACAACATTCTGACCGTAGTAAATGCCCTTTTCGTGGAATACTTCTTCCGCACGGAACGGCATCAGAACAGAAAGAGATTCGGTTGTGAGGGTACGCAAGGAATCAATCTTGCGAACGCCGAACGGGAGCGCGGTGTTCAGACCGTCCATCTGCTGATACTTCAAAACTGCAAACTGACAAAGGTGCTTTCTCGCTGTCGTGAGAAGTTCGTCGGTATCGTTGTCGAGCTGCTCTTTGGTGTCCGCCGTGTGTACCAATGTCAGAACAGCGAACATCATACGCTGATCGCGCGTTGTCAGATCATCGAGAAACTCCTTCATCTCGGTTCTCTGCTGTTCCATATCATAAGGAATGGTAGCCGAGAAATTGTTGTTGGAGTTCTGCCTGCGCTGCCAATTCGTTATATTGGTTTTGACACCGAGTAAACGGCTCTCGGCTTCACGGACAGCTTCATCCGTAGGAACAGGGATAACGTCAATCGACATCATCATATTGCGGTTCAGCTCCGTGATCTCGGAAATCATACTGTCCTTGATATATGAAGCGTAATCGCGCAGGAACATCACTCTGCCGTATCTGTCGCCGATTTTGAAATAGTCCTTTTTGAATTCCATTGTATCGGGGCAGATATAGTCCTTGAAGCTGTGTCCCTTCTTGCGGTTTTCCTTGATATTGAAATGGAACGCGCTTTCCTCACCAACGCGGTAAAAATCGTGAATAACACGCAGGCGCTCCGTTGCATCAAGCTCTACACATTGACTGCCGAGCTTTTTCAGAATAGTTCTGAAATCATTACAAATGCGAGTAAAGTAGTTACGCGCGTCCTCGATATTCTTCTTGCAGACAGATACCGTAATATACTTGTCCTGCACCATAGAATTTGAGCTTGTCGCCTTCTCAAGCAGCATTTCGTTGTATTCCTTACGGTAAACATCAAGCTCATCGCCCCTGAGAGGGATAAGGATAGACCGTTCAAAATCCACACGATTCAGTCTGCGGTTGTTGATAGTGACCTTTGTTGTCGCGCCGCTGTCAAAGCTGTTGAGAAGTTCGGAGTATGCAAGAAACATCTCCTTCTTATCCTCGTTGCTTGCAACAGCATAGTTAATATCGGTGAATTTGAAGGTTTTTGTAAACTTGTCTTTACCGACGCGGAAAATACCATCGTCGTAAATGGCAGTAATCGGAATAACATCCTGAACACCTTTCGGCACAACAAATCTTTCCTTGTCCTGTCTGAAGATGTTGCGAAGCGTTTTGATCATCGGATTTTTTCCTCCTTTTGTTTTTTCTCAATGCTTGACTTCATAATTTCATAGTAGGTGTTGGTAGAATGAAACGTCAGCTTCTTCGGAATTAAAAACTCCGACTTAAACCAAGCAATTACAAACTGTTCTGCGGTCATACCGTTGTACTTCACAAAACCCAGCGCCGCAAACGGAGCTGCGGCGAGAATACAGATCCAAGAAGTCGTTTCCGTTCCCAACATAGGCTTCAAAAGGAAGAAACCGGCTACCGCTACCGCGAGCGCACAGGCAGAAAAAATGATCTGTCGAAGTGACAGACCAAAAAATACCGCTTCGGTGTACTCACGGATTTCTCTGTTTATTTTTACTTCCATTAAGCATTTCTCCTTTATTAAAGTCCCATCATCTCACGGATGATTCTGTCGGACATTTTAACCGTACCGACCAATACAAGCATATTAAATAACAGTTCGCCGATATATGCCCATACCATTGTTACGGCAGAAGCGTCCTCTGCCACAACAGGCGGCGATGAAACAAACAGCGAGAAGATAATACAAGCCAGTACGATAACAGCGCCCTCTAAGCAGACGGCACAGTAGCTTTTCAAAAAGCTCTTTCCGACATTCTGCGTGGGCTCGCCTGCAAAGGTGGATAACGGAATGGGCGCAATCGCCGTGTACATATACAGCTTGAAAAATCTGCCGTACACGCTCATTATCATAATGAACGACATTACCGTGATAAACAGTCCGCCGATCAGCGTGACCGCCCATAACGGTATGCTCTCCCAAAAGCCGCAGTTTTCAATCGCCGTTACCATCTTATCGGGCAACACCGTATCGGTAGCCGACGCAACTCCTGATGAAGTCATAATCTGAGCGATAACGCTCTGGACGATTCCAAACAGAGTTGTCATCAGCTCCATTCCGCTTGTAATGAGTGCTTTCGCCAAAACAAAGCGGACAAATAGCTTTACAGCGTGTTCGGGCTTTTTTACCTCTGCAAAACTGCCACAGGTTTTTACAACACCGATGACAAAGAACAGTACAAGCAATCCTGTTCCGATTGCCTGCATTGCGGTATTGACATTAGAAATAGCAGTCCAAATTCCGCCGCCTTTGAAGTTCTTTGGATCGGTCAGTATGAGCGACCATAGTTCGGTAACTTTTGCGTTCCAAGTGTCGAGCGCGTTTTGCAAATTGCCAACAACCCAATTATCGGACATTGAAGCACCTCCTTAATAGTTTGAGGTATGGCCGCCGAAGCAGCCATACCTCTTGTCTGGTTAAGAGCCGATAATGAGATTGAGGATTTCCTTTGCGAAGGTGATGATAACGCCGCCCGCAAGGGTTAAAAAGCCGTTAGCTCTCTGTGACGGATCGTGTGATTTAAGTGAAAGACCGATCTGTACGATACCAAAGCCGGTCAGGATCAGACCAATCGCACGGATAAGTCCGAAGATAAAGGTGGAAAGGTTGTTGATTGCGGAAAGTGCATCATTACCAGCCGCAAACGCGGTTACGGAAAAGCAGCACACGGCAAGCATTACGGCGATTACAACAGCGCAGTAAACACGAAAGCCTGTTTTGACCTTGCCCTTCATCGGCAGACGGTTGGAATTCTTTTTAGAAAATCTCATTGTTAATTACTCCTGTTCATTTAATAATTCTTCTTCAAGCTCCTCGCTTGATTTGAGTTCATAGCTTGTTTCAAATGATTCTGATTTTTCAAGCCAAGATACATCAAAGCTCTCAAGCTGAATAGATGCGACATCATCTTTAATCTCGCCGTGACGGTAGAATCCTCCGCTGCCGTCGGCTGTCAGGTCAACATTGGGATGCTTCAATATATCGTATTTCAAGTCCTTTACAGGACGTTCACCTCTGATAAAGAGGATTGCATAGTCGTTATCAAGCAGTCTGACTTCATCGGGCGTCATCAGTTCTCTGCCGACAATCTGATAATTCGTTGAATAGTTACCGCTGTGTCCGGTACTCTTGCCGTAAGTGTTGGTGTCGATAGTTTCTTTTCCGAGTAGCTCCGAAACATACTTATGCGTACTCTGTTCGTTGCCGCCGAGATAGAGAAATTCATCGCAGTTACCGACAATACTTTCCCATTGCTTTTCAAACAACGCTTTGAGCTGTGCCAAGTTCTGCAAGATGATACTGACCGATACGCCGCGCGAGCGCATTGTCGCAAGGTCTTTGTCAAAATCATCGGGCAGTGAAACATTGGCAAATTCGTCCATCAGAAAATGGACGGGTACGGGCAAGGCTCCCTTATAAACAAAGTCCGCGTCGTGAAAAAGCTGTTGAAACAACTGCGTATAGAGAATGGATACCAAGAAATTAAAACTTGAATCGTTGTCGGGAATAAGCGCAAATAAAGCGTCAGATTGCTGTCGCCGTAAGCCATGATAAAGCTTGGAATTGTTCTGGAAAAACCGCGGAGGTGCGCTCGAACATCATCTTCAATAGACTTCTTCTCATCCTCTGCCTTTTTCGTTTCCATTTTTTCAACAAGCTCCTGTGGCTTATGCTGAACAGTCTGCTCCACCTCTGTTTGCAAGGTTGACGTGAGAGATTGGATAATATCTGCCATGGAATCCTGATATTCTTGCTCCGCCTGCTTAACATCTTCTTCTGACTGTGCTTCTGCAAGAGCATTTTGATATTCAATCTGCGCGATATTTCGTTGCTCGTTGTGTTCTTCCTTTATACGGTCGAATTTCTGCTTAATCTCACGTTCAACCTCTTTTTCAAGGCGCTTTTTTGCGCCTTTTTTGATATCATACTGCTGTGCGACCGGCTCGAATACATGTGTCTTTACTGTTTCGACAAGCGTGTCGACAACCGTATCCACTTGCTTTGAAACATCCGCAGGTTCTCCTCCTGTGACAGTACTGACAACATCCTCCACCTTAGCGGACATTTCCTCATAGATTTTATCACCGAACAGCTCCTGCGTTTTGCCGATAACAATGTTTTCCGGAATATCCACATTGCCATCGCTGTCCACCGGAATATCTCCAAGGTGTTCTGTCTTATTACGCTTGTTCTTCTGCGGATCCTCATCGGCAGGATTAAGCTTTTCAAAAATATCCTTTACCGCAGCGGGCGCGCCGAAAATGTTGCTGATGTTTTTGAACAAAAAGTTACTGAGGAATCCTCTGCGCACAACCTCCTGACTTTTCCGCTTACGCGGAATTGTCAGCACCTGCGCAGGATTCAGTTCTACCATTTTGCTTTCTTCATCTTCACCGAGCACCGGGAAAAAGTTGAGCAAGCGTTTGATATTTTCCTCTCTGTCCTCGGCAGTACCGCGTCCGTCAACCGTTGATTTTGAAAGATTGTTGGCAAATTCATCATAGATAATCAGTGTTCTTGCCGGGTCAAAATCAAAAATATAAGCGTTTTCCTTGCGGTATCTGGAACCGTCAAGCGCTGTCAGCTTGCAAGGATTTTGCGCACGGAACGCCGCCTGCATATAGGACGAGGGGCTTTTCATGTTGCAGAGCATCAGCACACCGCTCCATTCGGGAACGGTTATACCAACAGTGAGCTGACCAACAGTGAGAGTTATGGTTTTATCGTTTTCGGCAATCGCGGTTCTGACGCGTTCCAAAGCCTTTACATTCGCTTTATCCTCGTCGGAAATTCGTCCGTCACCTGCAGCGATAACAACCTCAAAATCACCAAACAGCTCCTCAAACTCCTCGGAGTCCATCATCTTTTTGAGGGCTTTGGCGGAGGCAACGCGGTTGAGATACCACATCGTGTGGCTCAATTCCCGTCTTAATTTGGGCGTAGAGAACGGATATTTTTCATTGGTAAAAAGCGAGCGCAATAACTTTTTCACTTCGTCTTCATGTACAAATTTTCCGGCTTCGGTTGTGGCGAAAAATTCATTCAGGTCAAAAGCATAGTCAACGGTTTCGTCGTCGCTGAGCTGCACTCCCCGGCTTATTTCATCATATACAATATTGCCGAGCTGATAGGTATACATACACAGCTTCGGCAACGATTCATACGGATTAAAGCCATCGCCGTCAAACTTCTCTTTTGCTTCCTGCTCATCGGCATAAGACCAGTTAAAAATCTGTTTGTCGCTGAATTGGTCGGACGCAAGCTGTTTAAACGGCGTGCCGGAAAGATACAGCGTGTGTTTGCGTTTTATATAGCGGAACGCTCTTTCTGTGCGGTAGGTGTCCACGCCCTCCTGTGCTTCGTCAATAATCAGCATGTCAAATTCTATATTTGCCATCCATTCAAGCTTATCAATGCCGTTATAGTTACCGAAATGCTTGGAACCCTTCAAGCCCTGCAAGGATTCAAAGGCAACCATGCCTTTATTCCTTACGCCGACAATGCTGAGATAATCCTTGCGCGAAACGACAACCGGATGATTGGAAAGCGCTTCGGTATCGGAAACAAAGCACAATTCATTTCGCCATGCAATAAACTTTTGAAAATCATCTGCCCATGAATTGGCAATGCTCGGGCGATTGGTGACAATCAGCACCTTTTTGAAGCCCATGGTGCGCACAAGGTCGTAGGAGGCTAAGGTTTTGCCAAAGCGCGGCTTGGCGTTCCACAAAAACTCCTCACCGCCGTTTTCAAAGTAATCCTTTGTCATCTGAACAGCGCGTGCCTGTTCATCTCTCAGGGTGTATTCGCATTCTGTTTGTTCACCGAGGAGCATACGGTTGGCAAAGCGTGTAAAGAGCTGCTGCGAATGTTCTCCGTCAATCTGAAACCACTCGGTATTCGGCTCACGCTTCACACCGGCGCGCTGCTGCAAAAAATTATGGAAATCATGGTCGTTAAAATATTCGCCCGTGCCATCTTTGTACATGGCGTTATCCATCCACGCAAGCGTCCATTTGATGTTGACGGTATGAGTCTGCTGGTTGATTCTGTCCTTGACGGACTGCTTTTCGGTATAGCCTATTTTTGTCCAGCCTTCATAGTACGGAATGCCGGGCGTGTTGTAAGCGTAAATCATGGGAATAATACGTGTGTAGGATTTAATATTGGGAGTGTTTGCCGCAGCCATATTATTCCATCTCCTTTACGTGCGATTCAATAATTTCAATTTCCGTTTCGTCCAAGCCGTATTTTGCGTAGAGCTGACGGTCAATTTCGGGAATGGATTTCGTCCAGTCAATGTCGGAATTCGGGGTGAAGTCTTGTAGGGGGACGTATTTCCAAGTATCTTTATGATTATGCTGAGTTATTTTTAATATACCTAACATTGTTCTGGCAAATTTTGATTTAATATACTTGTAACAGGCTTCTGCTTCTATGTAAGTATTAAATGCTCCAATTCCGATAAAAGACTGCGTATAGCCAATCAACGGCGTGGATAAAACTTCGCCAATTGCACCTGAACCGTTGCTGGCAGGGATAATGACTTTGTACTTATATTAATTCTCATGAGTATCCAAATAAGTTTTATCCACGAATTTGTACACTCTTTTGTTCTTTATTAGTCCAAGTATTTTAATATAGCGGAAAATTTTTGTTTTTGTTTGTATTATATGGATATAATTTGATGGTTTTTGCGAATTATCTTATTGTAAATGCCGTAATATTATGATATACTATACCCATTAAGGGGTTGATAGTATGGATATAAATCGCGGCAGAATCATAAATGATTTCATAGAACCTAACAAGAACCAGTACGCCATTCCCGTATACCAAAGAAACTACGAGTGGTCACGCGAGCAGTGCGAGAAATTATTTGAAGACATATTGAAAGCCTATAAACGAGACAAGAACCACTTTTGCGGTTCTGTCGTTTATGCACCGCTGAAAGAGGAACATAATATTCACTATTATGTTATCGTAGACGGTCAACAAAGGCTAACTACTATTTATTTATTACTGAAAGCGTTAATCGACAGCGCTGAAACTGCTCATGAACGGGAATCTCTTGAAGAAACCGTGTTCAATTGGGATAAGTATGATACATATGATGTTGATACAGCAAGCAAGCTAAAACTTAAACCCATCAAAAGCGATGACGCTCAACTCCGCCTACTGATGGACAATAAATTAGACGAAGTGGAAAAATCCAGCGGTATCTGGATGAATTACGCAATCTTCAGAGAGTTAGTGGAGCAAACACTACAGGAAGACCCAAATATATCAGTAAAATCAATTTATAAGGGTATCGAAAAACTAACCTGCGCTAAAATTCGCCTCGATTATGATGACAACGCTCAGGAAATATTTGAACGTATTAATTCTACCGGTGTGCCCCTTAGCCTTGCGGATAAAATCAGAAATTTTGTATTAATGACAGAGGCAGACCAAGACGAACTGTATGAGAAGTATTGGCTTAAAATTGAACAAAACATTGACAAAAAAACCATCACAACATTTTTCTTAGACTATTTAAACACTCGTTCAGAAGGCTTCGTAAAGGAAAATGATGCCTATGAAAGGTTCAAGAAATACAGCGCCGATAAAGAGTCGAAGGAAGATATACTGAAAGAAGTGCTGCATTATTCAAAACTCTATAAGGCGTTTCTTTACGGCGACAAGGCATATAGTGATGAAATTAACTACTACTTAGCAAGTTTAAAATCCCTTAAGCAAACCACCGTGTATTTATTCCTGTTCCATGTCTTTGATGATTATTCCAACGGAATTATCGACCAGACAGAACTTGAAAAGGTGCTAAAACTTTTACTCGGTTACAGTATTCGCAGGCTGATGTGCGAGATACCGTCAAATTCATTAAGAGGCTTTTTTAAATCTCTGCATGCACGTGTATTCTTTAATCCTGATAATTTAGAACATTATTATGACGCTATAGTATGCTTCTTACAGCAAATTACATCTCGTGATGTTATTCCGGATGACGATGATTTTATCTACGCGTTAAAGAACAACAATCTATACCGCAAATCAGCTCTCTGTCGCTATCTTCTGATAGCTATCGAGAATCAGGGTAAAGAAAAAATCGTCACTGACACATTAAGTATTGAACACATCATGCCTCAAAACAAGAATTTGTCAAAAGCATGGCAGCAGATGCTTGGTGATAATTGGTCAGAGGATAGGGATAAATGGCTGCATACACTCGGAAATCTAACATTAACCGGTCATAACAGCGAACTCGGCGACCGCCCCTTTGAAAAGAAGAAGGAAAAATTAGAGGAATATAATACAAAAGTTGTACGTTTGAATAAAGACATACTTAAAGCAGAAATGTGGAACGCACAAAACATAAAGAAACGAGCGGCACGTCTGTCAAAAGAAGTGTTCAAACTTTTCCCAATTGAAAAGCCGGAAGAAAGTATTTCATTTGTTGATCCAAGGTATGTATCATACACCTGTGCCGACTCTTCCAACGCAACAAGCAAAATCGTCAGTTATTATGAGCTTCTTGGCGAACGTGTAAATGTCGATAGTTTTGCCACTATGCTCAGATCTGTAGTAAGAAAACTATACGATTTAGATTCTGAAATCATCGAATCTCTCGCTCGTAATAACCACCTGTTTTCCGGTTCATACTATCCGTTCTTTTCTTATGATAAGTCAAAAGCGCATAATCCTGTAAAAATTCCGGACACTGAAATATATATGAGTAGTGGTTTTTCTGCCGCTCATATTATCAGAATCATTAAACAGCTGATTAATGCTCATGGACTGGATATAGAGAGCGATTTTGTATACGTTGCTCGAAGTGTTACAAATAAATAATTGTTTTATAATCCTACAAACCGGAAGTGGCTTGTTGCGCTCCGGTTTGTAGTTTTTTGTAATAACATCTTTTCGGGCTATAGATAGAGTATGATAAATTAAATAGTTTTCTTTGATTTAGCATAGCAATTAATAACTGCACTCCCAGTAACGGCTGGTCAAACTCAAACAGTGCTTCGTTAATTTCAAATATATCATAGCGGTGATTACGGATGAAGTACTCGACGATGACATCAAACTTACTGCTTGGCGAGAGCGCGTAGCCTGATTTAAGCAGCAATTCTGTCGCTTCATCCAGCGACAATTCGAGCGCAATAGCAAAGGCAATCGCAGTTACTTTGCTCGGTTTGTAGCCTGGATTGTTTCGGATTTTCGAAAACAGCTTGCGGTCGATATTGGCTTTCTTGTAGCACTGCGCGTCGGTCATTCCTTTTTCATCAATTTTGCGCAGGAGCATTTCCGAAAAACTTTCGTCTACACTGCCGACAACATCATGCAGATTAGCGGATGATTGTTTTGGGTAGTTCCCTTCAGAATAAAGAATATTGCTGCGCGTTACAAAATGCTCGTCGATATATCGCTCGTCAATATACTCGCGGATGTCGGCAATCAGCTTTTTGCTGATTTGAAAACTCTGCTTATCGTAGACAACAATCGTGACTGTCATCTCATTTTCAAGAAGAAAACGACTGATTTCGTTAACAGCAATTCTCAACGCCTCGTCCTTGGGATAGCCGTAAACGCCTGCGGAAATCAGCGGAAACGCGACAGTTTCGCATTGATGTTCCTTCGCAAGTTTCAGAGAATTACGGTAACAGGAAATCAAGAGCTGTTCTTCTCCGTATTCACCGCCGTGCCAGACAGGTCCAACCGTGTGAATTACATACTTGCAGGGCAGCTTATACGCGCTGGTAATCTTCGCTTCACCGGTTTTGCAGCCGACGAGTTTGCGGCATTCTTCAAGCAAACCTCGCCCTGCCGCACGGTGAATTGCACCGTCAACACCTCCGCCTCCAAGCAGAGAATTGTTTGCGGCATTGACAATAGCGTCGCATTTTATTTTTGTAATATCATTTCTCTCAATTTGAATCGGCATACAAACACCTCCGTCTTTTGACATGATTTTACCACACACGCGCAGACGTTGCCATGAAATTTGCTACACCTGCGCGTTGATTTTTACAACTCAAATCCATCCGTAATGCCGTTGAGCATTTTCATATCTCGCTTGACGTAGTAGAGCTCGGTGATTTCCGAGGTGGTGTGACCGAGGAGGTCGGCTACTTGCTTGGGGGTGAGGGATTTGATGTTGCCGTTTTTGTCTTTGACTCCGTTGATCAATCGGGTTGCGAAGGTATGGCGGAGGCTGTGGAGACCTTTTGTTTCTATGCCGGCGGCGGTGAGGATTCTGTAGAATCTTTTACGGAAGTTGACCGGTCGGGTGACCTCTCCGTGCTCGTCGGGGATGAGCGGACTGTCCTTGCCGAAGTAGAATTCTTTGCGAAGGTCTTTAATCATTTCGATGGCGGTGACGTTGAGTGTAATGTCACGCTTGCACGTTGAGCTTTTTAATTTTCCGTCAATCACCACTCGCCAGCTCTTTCCGGTGACGCCTTCGCGCTTTGATACCTCTTTCACGCCACGCTGAACGTGCATGACGCGGTTATCCAAATCAATATCCGAGTTGAGCAAGCCGAGCGCCTCGCTTGTGCGCAGTCCTGTGTTCAGCATAAGCACATGCGCTGCCGCCTGCTGATATTTCCGTTTGCCGTTACTGAACACGCTGAACGCTTCCGCCTTGAACTCTTCGACTTCTTCCTCTGAGAAGACCGTGATTGTCTCTGTCGGAGGGAGATTTTCTTTGCCCTGGGCTGACATGAAGTTGGCTTTCTTGAGCATTTCCACGTTCGTCATCGGGTTTCTTGTGATAATTTCCTGCTGGTAAAGGTAGCGAAAATACTCGTTGAACAGCGTGTAAACCTTCTTGACGGTCGTGTATGCGTAGCCCTCGGTCATCCAGTAATTGAGCAGCTTTTTGACGTCGGCGGCGGTGATGTCGCCGACTGTTTTCTTGCCAAGCTGCGGATAGATTTGGTTTTTGGCGATGGATTCTGCTCTGTCGTAGGTCGTTCTCTCAACAGCGGGAAACTTGAACACCTGCAGCCAATTTTGCAAACTATCTTCCAAAGTTTTCAAAGACTCAACCGAATCGTTCTTGTCCTGATTGAACTCCACGATATACTTTTTCATTTTCTTGTTGACTTCCGCTTTCGTGGTGCCGGAAAAGCTCTTGCGCTTTCGCTCTCCCTGCTCGTCTTTGTACCAAACGACGCCGCACCAGCGACCGTCGGTGCGCTTAAATGCGCTGCCGTTTGTGAGTATTTCACGTTGTGACATGTCAGTTCACTCCCTTCTTTAGCTCAACAATATACCACAGGTTTTGGTGAATATCCAGACTTATTTTTCGTTGTACCAGCCCTTTGCGATATCGTCGAGCTTGATTTTACCGCGCGTTCTGCGGACGTTATTGATGGCTTCCCAGCGCATATCTTCCAGCTCATCATCTGTAAAATGATTTGTCTTTGCGATAACTCTCATCAGCATTTCGAACTGAACCGCGTAACGGAAAAGCCCTTTTGAGATAGCCTTCGCGTTATCCTCGGACACATTTTCTACCGCTTTTGCGAGCTTTTCGCTCATCACATCGCCGCCTGCTTTGATGGCTTCGTCGGCGATCACGTTCTCTGCCGCCTTCTCAAAAAACTCATTCCGTGAATGAAGTCCGTTCTTTTTGATGAATGAATCCACCACCTGCACTGTTTTCTTATCAAGGTACAAACTTACCCTTTGTTTGTTTTCCGAATCCGTATCAATACCTCCCTAAACATTGACACCAACAAGGTTATCAACCAAAAAACGCCTATTTTTTCGATAGGTATGCGAAATCTGAAAATTATAGCGTTATTTTTTACACCAACCTCAAACAAGGTTGAACCCAAGAAAAATTGCACAGGAACTCTCAAAAACGGCTTGCGGTCGGCGTTGCCGGCCGCTGTGAACCGTAGCGGCGCTCATAAAAGCGTCGCTGCTTTCTCCTGCTTGCCACCCGATTCTGAGGCTCGAACCCGGTTTGTGCAATACTAACAATCGTTTGCTGCTATTTTCTTCTGTCGTAATTGTAAAGTTGTCGCCTGTGAAAGGCGTCTATCGCCTGCTTAATCGGCAAAATCTTGCACATCAGATTACCGTTTCGGAGCGTTCCGTTATGGTGCTCCACAATGGTGTGCTCCGTTTCGATCAGCTCTTTTTCCTCGAGCATCCGTACATATTTCATGACCGTGTTTTTGCTGCCCATTCCTACCGCGTGCCCAATGGTTTCAAAGGACGGATAACACTGAAATGTTTTCCTGTCCTCCATTCGCATCAGGAAGGCGTAGACGGCAATTTCTCCCATGGATAGATCCATATTGAAGATTTCGTTTGGCAGCATGAAATAGTTACCTTGCTTTGGCTGTGACAACATACTGTCACCGCCTGTTCGTTCACTCCCCTTTTACTTTGAAATGTTTTTGTTGATCCATCCGATAAATTTTTCTCTCGGAACCACTACTCTCGCGCCGATCTTCAGCGTTGGAAAACCTTTTTCCTTCGCCAACACACAAGCGCTCGATTTTGAGATCCCGAGTACCTCTGCCACGTCATGCGCCGACAGCATCAGCGGCAGATCGTCGTAACTTTTGTACATTCAGTAACCTCCTTTAGCGCAACAGCATCCCACAGAAAACAGAAAAGTCCGGCGAATACCGGAACTTTTCACAAACTGAAATCATCGGTAAATTTTTTATTACTTGTCGTTTTTTAAACATTTTATCATATTCCTGAATCCGTGAAGCTCCGGATACAGGTGATATACAAAACAGCTTCCGATAATGTTTACCGGAAGCTGTTGCCATGCGGTTACCTTCATCACATCTTGACTTCTGCAAAAATCAGTGTACAATAAAAGCAGTCTGTGATACTATTTCAAGGTTGGTGACGATATGAAAGTAATTGAAATAATCAGCGAATTCTTCGGTAAATTTATGGCGCTGATTGTGCTGGCGGTAGCGGCTCTGGCGCTGTTTGTTCCGCAGTCCTCGCTGTGGATAGACACCTCATGGGTCAACTACCTTTTGATGATTGTGATGTTCGGTATGGGACTCACAATGAAACCGAGGGATTTCGCTCTTGTTTTCAAAAGACCAAAGGATATTTTTATCGGCTGTGCGGCGCAGTTTATCATCATGCCGGCACTGGCGTTTGGCTTGAGCAGGCTTTTTCAGCTTGACCCTGCGCTTACGGCAGGAGTCGTGCTTGTCGGAACCTGCCCGGGCGGTACGTCAAGCAACGTCATTACCTACCTGTCAAAGGGCGACGTCGCGTTGTCTGTCGGAATGACGAGCGTCAACACCCTGCTCGCGCCTTTGCTCACGCCGGCGCTCACATGGCTTTTGCTGCAAACAACCGTCAGCGTCGATGTCTGGTCAATGTTCTGGAGCATCATTCAGGTGGTGATGATTCCGATTGCCCTCGGCTTTGTCATTAATCATTTCTTCTGTAAAATCACACAGAAGGTGGTTGCGGCTCTGCCGATGGTTTCAACTGTTGCGATTTGCCTGATTGTAGCCGCCGTCGTATCTCATAACGCCGGAAAAATCTACACAAGCGGCGTTTTGGTGCTGGTTGTCGTTGTTCTGCATAATCTGCTTGGCTATGCGTGCGGCTTCGGTCTCGGCAAGCTCCTCAGATTAGCGCCTGAAAAAACAAAGGCGCTGTCTATCGAAATCGGCATGCAAAACTCCGGGCTTGCCACAAGCCTTGCAGGCACGGCGTTCCCCCATCTCGCGATGGCAACGGTGCCCGGCGCGGTATTTTCCGTATGGCATAATATCTCGGGCGCGATTTTAGCCGGATTTTTCAGAAGATGGAAAAGCGTCCGTCATAAACCGTAAACAATACATACATACGACTGAAACGATTTACGCCGCCGTTGCAAGCACTTTGCTCGAAACGGCGGCGCGTTTTTAGAGCACACAGACGAAATTACCAGCCTGCCGCTTAACACGCAGGCGGCGGCATATCGCAAAATGGTTTTTGAACAGACGACAGAACAAGCCATTTTAACCGGCGTTGCCTCTCAAAAGGGAATCAGCCAACTGCTGCTTTCAAAGGCGACAGACGGAGAACGTACCGGAATCGCCAAAATGCTCGGAGATACGACAAGCCGCTTTGTAACCGCTAATGTCAGCTATGTGGGCAAAGCGGATTTCAAAGAAGCAGAACGGTATATCCGGGATTTCAGATTAGTGACAAGCGGTGCCGGAACAGCGCTACTGCTTGAAATTTCCGCTGTAAACGGAAAATTTACCATTGAGTTTGTACAGCCCTTTTCCTCCGATCTCTATGTCAGTGCGTTTCTCGAAGAGCTGGAGCAAAACGGAATTACTTATTGCTTACAGAAAGCCGAAAAACTCGAACTCCCCAATGTCAGGTTACCTTGGAGTAAGCTTGAGTAGAATAACAAAAAAAGAGCGTGTCGGCGGTTAATCAACTAAACTGCCTGCACGCTCTTATGTTATATTCCGATAACAACCAAAATTATATTATTTCTTGCGCCTAAAAACGCGGTCACCGAGTCTGAACAGCAACGGGTACACGCCGATGGTGACAAAAATGATTACGCAGTAGCGTGCCGCGCGTACCGCGTAGGACGCCATAGAGGCTGTGTCCAAGAACTCCTTGCTGAACGGAAGTTTTGATAATGTGCTCAGACCGAAGTAAACGCCTACGCCAAGCACCAATCGGAGGATGCAACGCAGAACATTTCGCGTATTCTCAAATTTGACAAATCTATTCTCAAATTCAACCGCGAGGATAAAACCAACCAAAATGCCGAAGGCGGTGTAGTAGTCGTTGCTCTTGCAGTAGAACCATCCGGGAAGTGCAATAAGCACCAGAAGTCCGTAAAAGAGCCAGCGGTTTTTGATAGCGCGTTGCAGTGCAGGAACAAGGAAAATGACAATCAAACCAAGCGCCCAACCGCAAATTACATCTGTCGGATAATGTACGCCTACACAAAAGCGAGAGATACCCACAAACAGAGGAAGAATGATTCCGATAATCATTAAAATTCTGTTCTTTTTGTATCTGCCGAGAGAGGTGTACAAGGTCACGCCGTTCGTCGAGTGGCCGCTGGGAAATGAAAAGCCCTGCGCAGATATATTATAAATATCGGAGCCTCTTTCAACAGGCTTAAGACATTTAATTCCGGCATGGTCAAAGTACGGTCTGCGCCTGAGAAAGATGTTTTTAATCATAGGATTTAGGGTGATACCCACCAACACATTCAGACCGACATATTTGCCGTATTCCTTCTCCCAGCACCAGTACAAAAAGCCAAGTACGGCGACGCACACAAGCTGTTCTCCCATTTCGCTGAACAAGGACGCGATTACCGTGCCGACAGGGCCGAGCCAAGACTGAATCCACTCCATCAGCGCGACTTCCCATTCAAAATAAAACGTATTTCCCATAATACTCGTTCCTTTCCTGATAATACCGCTTGAGGTTATTCAAATCTTTCCGCGTCAAGCGTTTTTATCACCCTTGCAGGGTTGCCGACAACCACCTCATAATCGCCGACATCGTGCGTGACAACGGCTGATGCGCCTACAATGGCGTATTTTCCGATGGTAATGCCGGGAGTAATTGTCGCGCCCGCGCCAATCCACGCGCCTTTCTTGATAAGAATGGGCTTGCAGGTGAGGATTTGCCTGTCATACAGGTCGTGGTTATTCGTCAATAGCTGAACGTTCGCCGCAATCTGCACGTCGTCCTCAATAGTGATTCCTCCGCGTGCCATCGCGAGAAGATTGTTATTGATAAACAGCCTGTTTCCGATAGTTACTTTATCAAGCGCAGCTCCCGCAATCGGTGCGCGGACAAAGGAATCCTCGCCGATTCTGCCGTCGAACAGCTCGCGCAAAAGTTCCATATATTCCGCTGTGCGCGGCATGGTTTGGTTGAGCTTAAAAAGCAACTCGTCGTGCTTGGCGTAAAGCGCCATATCCTTTTCATTCATTTCTCGCATATCTACTATGATTTCTTCCATTTTAAGCACCTCTGTTTGTTGTGATATATTTATGATAACCTTTTCCAAACCGTCCGTCAAGCCTTGACATTCAAACAAATAAAGATAAAATAAAGATATAATACATAACTTTGCGAAAAGAGGAATGCGCAATGACCGGATACATAGCCGAAATGAGAAAAATTGTTGGGCACAAAACGATAATTCAGTGCGCGGCAAGCATAATTTGCGTTGACAAGGACGGCAGAATTTTGCTTGGTAAACGCTCCGATAACAAAAAATGGGGATATTCCGGAGGCGCTGTCGAAATTGACGAATACGTTGAGGACTGCGCCAAAAGAGAGCTGTTTGAAGAAATGGGACTGGTTGCCGAGGAGCTTGATTTTTTCTTTGTGAACTCAGGTCCCGAGGCGCATTATATCTATCCAAACGGCGATGAAGTGTCGAATTTTGAAGTCATCTACCTGTGCAGAAAATGGCACGGCGAGCCGAAATCACAGGACGGCGAAATGCTGGATTTGCGGTTTTTCTCCTGCGATGAAATCGACCTTTCCGAAATATCGCCGCCGATACGCCGTGTTGTTGAGAAATACATAAACGAATACAAATAACTGACAACACAAACAGACCGACATCATTAACAGAGCAGCAATAACCGTTACACGCGGATATTGTTGCTCTGTTTTTTTGTTTATAATATGTTCTTTTGTTCTTGAAAAAACACCGTATATGATATATAATAAAGCAAATATTTGTTTTTCACGGCAATATTCGCAAAAGTCCAAAATAAATAACCCAAGCTATAACGGAGGACTTGAAATGAATAGTAATCATTTGAGCACGGAAACGCGGAGAGACTCACGACTTTTCGAGCTGGATTTGTTGAAGGCGGTGGCAATCATCGCAATGATTTTATGCCATGCGGTGTCACGGCTCGGTATCCACAATCCGGGATACGAAAATGAGTTTCTCTTTTTCCTCGGCGAGGAAATCTTGGGAGATTATCTTTGCGTTGCCCATGCGTTCATGTTTGCAATGGGCGTGGGTATCGTTTATTCGATCGAGTAGGAGGGGGATTTGAAAAAAAAAAAAATCCCCCGACCTCTCACAACACCGTGCGTACGGTTCCGTACACGGCGTTTCCTTAGTTTTCACATACTTGCAGATAATAGCCG
>JAFUUV010000220.1 GCA_017471345.1 Ruminococcus sp. | reverse complement strand
TGTTCAGAGGTGCGGATATTTTATAGCAAATTATTGTCAAAACGACGAAGTCATACTGACGTATAACGAGGAGTTTTGGCAAGAAGTTGCTGTGAAAGATGGGTGCATATGGGCAGCTTTATATTTTTAGAGGTGCCCTTAAGCGTATATCAGATTCACGAAAGGATTTAGATACATATGAATTTCTTAAAAGCCATGTTCGGCAACTACAGCAAGCGCGAAATCAAGCGCATTCAGCCCATCGCCGACAAGGTCATCGCGCTGGAGAGCAAGTACGCCGCGATGAGCGAAAGTGAGTTGAAAAATCAGACCGCCGTTCTCAAGGAACGCCTTGCCAACGGCGAAACCACCGACCAGATTCTGCCCGACGCCTTTGCCGCCTGCCGCGAGGCAAGCTGGCGTGTGCTCGGCATGAAGCACTTCCCCGTGCAGGTGCTCGGCGGCATTGTGCTCCACCAGGGACGTATTGCCGAGATGAAAACCGGTGAAGGTAAAACCCTCGTGGCAACCCTGCCCGCCTACCTCAACGCCCTGACCGGCAACGGCGTGCACATCGTCACCGTCAACGACTACCTTGCCCGCCGTGACTCCGAGTGGATGGGCAAGCTTTACAAGTATATGGGACTCAAGGTCGGTCTGATTGTCCACGACCTCGACAACGAGCTGCGCAAGGAAGCCTACAATGCCGACATTACCTACGGCACCAACAACGAGCTGGGCTTTGACTACCTGCGCGACAACATGGTCGTCTACAAGGAAAACAAGGTGCAGCGCGGTCACGCCTTCGCGATTGTCGACGAGGTTGACTCCATCCTGATCGACGAGGCGCGTACACCGCTGATTATCTCCGGCAAGGGCGACAAGTCCACCGATTTGTACGAAAAGGCGGACGCCTTTGCCAAAACCCTGAAGCTCCAGCGCTTTACCGAGCTGGACTCCAAGGAGGACATGGAGGCGTACTACGCCGAAAACGGCATCGACTACGTGGTCGATGAAAAGCAGAAAACCGCCACCCTCACCCAAATCGGCGTGAAGAAGGCGGAGGAGCATTTCGGCATCGAAAACCTTACCGATCCCGACAACCTCACGCTCCAGCACCACATCAATCAGGCAATCAAGGCGAACGGCGTCATGAAGCTGGATGTTGACTACGTTGTCAAGGACGGCGAGGTCATCATCGTCGATGAGTTCACCGGTCGTTTGATGTACGGCAGACGCTTCAACGAAGGTCTGCATCAGGCAATCGAAGCCAAGGAAGGCGTCAAGGTGCAGAGCGAGAGCAAAACCCTCGCCACCATCACCTTCCAGAACTACTTCCGCCTTTACGGCAAGCTTTCCGGCATGACCGGTACCGGTCAGACCGAGAGCGAGGAATTCCAGGAAATCTACAAGTTAGACGTCGTGGAGGTTCCCACCAACAAGCCCGTCATCCGTCAGGATTTGCCCGACTCGGTGTTCAAGACCGAAAAAGGCAAGTTCAACGCCGTCATTGACCAGATTGTCGAGGCGCATCAGAAGGGACAGCCGGTGCTGGTCGGTACCATTTCCATCGAAAAGTCCGAGCTGCTCTCCAAAATGCTCAAGCGCCGCGGCATCGCGCACAACGTCCTCAACGCCAAGCAGCACGACAAGGAAGCCGAAATCGTCGCGCAGGCAGGTAAGTACGGCGCCGTCACCATCGCCACCAACATGGCAGGCCGTGGTACCGACATTATCCTCGGCGGTAACGCCGAGTACATGGCGAAGGCTTCCATGCGCAAGCAGGGCTATCCCGAGGAGCTGATTGAGGAGGCCACCGGCTACGCCGAAACCGACAACGAGGAGATTTTGGAGGCGCGCAAGACCTTCCAGGAGCTCAACGAAAAATATAAGGACGAAATCAAGGACGAGGCGCAGCGTGTCCGCGACGCCGGCGGTCTGATGATTATCGGCACCGAGCGCCACGAGTCGCGCCGTATTGACAACCAGCTGCGCGGACGTTCCGGACGTCAGGGAGACCCCGGCGTCAGCCGCTTCTTCCTCTCCACCGAGGACGACCTCATGCGCCTGTTCGGCGGCGACCGCATGAAGTCCATGATGGACCGCATGAACGTCGATGAGGACACCCCCATCGAAAACAAGATGCTGACCGGCATCATCGAAAACTCGCAGGAGAAGGTCGAGCTGCGCAACTTCGGCATCCGTAAGGACGTGCTGCAGTACGACGACGTTCTCAACCGTCAGCGTGAAATTATCTACGGCCAGCGCGACCAGGTGCTCAACGGCGAGGATTTGCACGAAACGGTGCTCAAAATGGTGTCCGATTCCATCGACACCTCCATCGCGCACTACCTGCCCGAGGGTCCGCGCGACAACTGGAACTACCAAAGCCTGCTCGAATATTACAAGGGCTGGATTATCACCGACGAGAGCAAGTATGCCTTTGACAAGCAGGAATTAGAGGATATGGAGCCGTCCGAAATCGGCGATATGATTAAGAACGACGCCTATGACATCTTCAAGGCGAACGAGGAGCTGCTCCCTGCCGAGGTCATCCGTGAAATGGAGCGCGTCTATCTCCTCCGCGCGGTCGATACCCACTGGATGGCGCATATCGACGCGATGGATCAGCTCAAAGCCGGCATCCGTCTGCGCTCCTACGGCCAGCACGATCCGGTTGTCGAGTACCGTCTCGAGGGCTTCGATATGTTCGACGAGATGATCGAGAACATCCGCGAGGATACCATGAAGATGATGCTCATCATGCCCAGGCGCGTGTATGAGATTCAGAAGCGCCAGGAAGCCATTGAAGCGGCGCGCAAGGCGGCGGAGGCTGCCGCAGCAGCGGCGCATCAGGCGATGCTCAGCAAGGAGGAGGAGAAGCCGCAGCCCACCGTCGTGGAGACGGCGCTCAAGCGCGAGCAGGTGGCGCAGCCCGTCCAAACCTCCGGCGACGGCACCGATACCGCCAACAAAACCGTGCGCAAGGGCAAAAAGGTCGGCAGAAACGACCCCTGTCCCTGCGGCAGCGGCAAGAAATATAAGAAGTGCTGCGGTAGAGACGCGTAAGTGTCATGGCGGACTCTCCACAGCGCCGCCGTCACCCGTTTCTGACGGTGGCGGCGATAATCGCCGGTTTATTTCTGGTCATTTATGTCAGTCAGCATTGGGATCGCTGCGCCGGCGGCAAACCGGAGCCGACCTCTCCGACAAAATCCACCGCGCAGACTGCTGCCGCCGCGCCGACGACCGAGCCGGAAACGGCGCCTCCGTTACCGACCGCCGCGGACGTCGCGTTTAATCCCGACAACGGCACCACCTTTTCTTATGTCAACCTCGGCTCCGCCCGTCGGCGCGAAATCTACCGCGCCATGGAGGCGGTCTGTCAGAACGTCACCGACGACACCGAGGAGGATTTGTACAAAACCGCGTCCCTGCCGCTTTCGTTCCGTCTGGATGACAACGGCGACGAGGACTTCACCATGGCGTACAACGCCTTCACCAACGACAATCCCTGGGCGTTCTGGCCGGTCGGCGGCAGATATATCAACCACAGCGACTATTCCGAGATGTACCTTGTCAGCGAGGTGTCGCCCTCCGCGCTTGCCGAAATGCGCGCGGCGCTTGACGGCGAGGTCAGCCGCTTTCTCAGCGGCGTGCCCTCCGGCTCCGACTACGAAAAGGAAAAGTATGCCCACGATTATGTGATTGAGCATTGCAGCTACAATCAGGAGTTTTACGACGCGCCCGATCAGGACGCGAAGGACAGCCTCGGCACCGCCAACCCTCAGGTTTATACCGCCTACGGCGCGTTGTGCAACGGCGACGCGGTCTGCTGCGGCTATACCCGCGCCTTTCAGCTGCTGTGCGACCGGATGCATATCGACTGCGCCTTTTTGGTCGGCACCGGCAGCGTGCCTGACGGCGGCGACGAGTACCACAACTGGAACGCCGTGCGGCTTGACGGCGAGTGGTACATGGTGGACGTCACCTGGGACGACAAGCCCGATACCGCGTTCCGCTACCGCTATTTCAATGTGGACGCCGACCGTATTGCGGCTGACCACGCCGCCGGCGTCGTTTCCGGCGACAAGGACGATTACAACGCGCGGGTGGAAAATTTCTTTTTGCCTGCCTGTCACGCGACGCGCTACTGCTACTACCTCTGCGACGCGGAGTGTACGCACATCACCGACATCACCGGCACGCAAATCGCGCAGGCGATTGTGTCGCGGCTCCGTCAGGGCAGCCGCGAGGTGACGCTCTATCTCGATCCGCAGTATATCAGCTACGACGCCGCGATTTCCGCCATCTTTGACGGCGACGGCTACATGAACCGTTATATGGAGTATATGTACGACAATTCGCCCTATGGCTACACGCACTACCACTATTGGACGCTCCCCGACCGCAGCGCCCTGGTCATCCGCATGGAAGAGTAGCTTTTTCATTCATAATGCATAACATGAATCCGTAAAACTGAAATCATTTATCATCAACCGGAGATTCACGGATTCAGGTTATGACATCAGATTCCCGAAAAATATGTGCAATTAACTCTTGTTTCTTTGTGGCGGTTATGGTATGATAATGGGTAAAGGAGTGATTTCATTAATGAAACATAAGATTCTGACCTCCGCGTTGGCTGTTATGCTGATCGGAGCGTCCGCTTTTTCCGCTTTTGCCCTCACGGGCTGCAGCTGCAGCGGCAAGCAACCGGCTGCCACCGCGTCGCAGCAGGCTGCCGCAACCACCGCCCCTGCTGTCACCGAACCCCAGGCAGGCAAGGTCTATGAAACCAAGGATGTGCTCTCCTGCAACGCGTGGATTGGTCAGATGGCGTCGCAGATTGGCATGAAAGACTACGTCAACACCCTCGACGGCACCAAAAAGGTTGAAATCAAGGGCACCCTCTTTGACGTCCCCGTCACCGGCTATGCCACCATCGTTCAGAACGGCGACGTGATCAGTGCGCTCGACTTCACCACCGACGGGCTGACCTACGACAACGCCAAGGCGCAGCTTACCCAAAAGTACGGCAATCCCCTCACCGACGAGGCGGAGTCCTGTTCCTTCCGCGCCGGCAGCAACACCGCCACCCTCACCAGCGGTGAAAAAGGCGTCACGCTGTCCATTCGGTAACGCAATCAATCAACCGGCAAGGTTTGTCACGCGGACAAGCCTTGCCGGTTTTGTTTTTTATCCGATATTCTTTTTCGCGTTCGCGGTTCGCCGCAATACGATCACGCCGGTGACGGCAAACCCTACGGCGGCGAGCATCTCGGCAGTCAGGAAAATGATGCCGCGAATCAGCGCGGAGCGCGCCTCCTCGGCTTTTTGCTCCAGCGCGCCGATGAAGTCATAGTCCATCAGGCGGCGGATTTCGTCAGCAAGATTGAAAGCCTCCCATTCTCCGCCGTCCTCGCCAAGAAGCTTATCCGCGAAATCACGCAGGAGGTTGTCCTCGCCAATCAGCTTGTCGAGGGTTTCGTTTTTGACGCGCTGTCGAATCAGCTTTTTCAGCTGCTCCTTGTACCGCTCCAGCGGCAGGCTGTCCAGCAAAAACGTGTAGTCCTCGCCGCAGATATCCGACAGCTGCGCCACCGCGTCCTTCATCTGCTCCTCCATGTCCTCAAACTGCTTCGGCAGCTGCAGCCACGCCTGTGTGTCGGAAAAATCTAACTTTTGTATCTTTTGGGCGATTTCGTCCGCCAAGTCCGCCACATCGCCGAACAGCCGGCGGATTTTATCCTCCACGCGCCGCGCTTGTTCGAGGTCGGCTTCATAGCGCTGCAGAGCCTTGGCGCTGTCCGCCACCCTGCCCACGCCAAAGCCTGCCAATACCAGCATCACCGCGGCAAGCACGAAACTGACGACCGCTAACACCGCCCTGACCGGCGTTTTCTTTTGTGTTTCCATCGCGCAAGCCTCCCAACAATCTTTTCTCTATCGTACCATAATGCTGTAGGTTTTGCAAGACACAACATCCTTCCATATATTTCGTTTGGTATACAACAAAACGCATAAATGCAAAAAAATACAAATTTGCGGAAAATTCTTTTAGATAATTCTCATACAGAATTATAAACGTTGTTTTTTGTATATAATAAAGTTGAGTATGTATCAAAAAATTACGCATTGGACGCCCAACTTTGTTAATTTTTTGACAATACACAGAGAACGGCTGACGCAAGCCGGCCGGATTTTATAAGAAGGAGGAATTTTATTTGCAACACAGCAAACACACGGGCTTTCATCTTAAACGCAAGATAACAGCCTCACTTCTGTCGCTGGCGATTCTCGGTACGGGCACTGTGCCGTTGGTCAGCACCGTGGTTGCGACTGCTGCGGAGGATGATGCCGCTGTCGGCGCCGATTATACCGTCGGCACCGGTACTACCAACGGCGCGGATATTTTCTGGGCGAAGGCGACGTATTACGATTACCTCACCGACCAGGAAATCAACAACACCTGGCGCCAGCCTGTGAAAGCAGGTACCGGCTTCAACGGTTCCGCCGATGAATGGTATCCGTTCTTCATCCTGAACAAGCAGCTGACCGCCAACGCGTCATCCGGCTGGACGACGCCGCTGTTTTTCGGTAACTTCTGCAACACCAACGGCGCCTACGCTACCAGCTCCCACCACGTTGGCTACGATGACAAAAACGCTATCTGGGGTTTTGTCACCAATCGTCCGAACGCCTTCAACTTCAACTATCAGGCGAACAACTCCAACGGTCTGAGCAACTATAACCAGAGCTAT
>JAFUUV010000028.1 GCA_017471345.1 Ruminococcus sp. | reverse complement strand
CGGCGGCAAGCAGTACAAGGTAACCAACGACGAGGTTATCTTCATTGAAAAGCTTGAAGCCGAGGCAAATGACACCGTAACCTTCGATGTAGTCGCGGTCGGTACAGACGACGGCGTAAAGGTCGGCACTCCCTTCGTAGAGGGCGCTAAGGTTACCGCAGAGGTTCTTAAGAACGGTAAAGGCAAGAAAATCAGAGTAGCTACCTACAAGCCTAAGAAGGGCGAGAAGAGAGCGAAGGGCCACAGACAGCCTTACACTCAGGTTAAGATTACCTCTATCGAGGCTTAATGATTGAGGCAATCTTCACGGTAACGGAACAGATGGTTTGCGGATTTCGCATCAGCGGTCATGCGGATTTTGCTGAGCAAGGCAGCGACATCGTTTGCGCAGCGGTCAGCTCAGCGGCATATATGACGGCGAACACCATCACCGAGGTGCAGTCCCTGCGGGCTGACATTACCGAAGAGGACGGAATCCTGCAAGTGATTCTGTCACCGCAGGAGGCAGCGGCGGCACAGGAAATTCTCAACGGTCTGCTGCTCCATCTCAATGCTCTTTCAGAGCAGTATCAAGAGTATATTAAAGTAGTAATTTCGGAGGTGTAAGGTAATGCTTCGTATAAACATTCAGTTATTCGCTCACAAAAAGGGAATGGGTTCGACCAAGAACGGTCGTGACAGCGAGTCCAAGCGTCTCGGCGTCAAGCGCGCTGACGGTCAGAAGGTTCTCGCCGGCAACATTCTCGTAAAGCAGAGAGGAACTCACATCCATCCCGGCAACAACGTCGGCAAGGGTTCCGATGATACCCTGTTCGCCAAGATTGACGGCGTTCTCAGATTCGAGCGCGTCGGCAAGGACAGAAAGCGCGCGAGCGTTTATCCTGTTGAGCAGTAATAGCATCTGATGAGGGCGGATTATATCCGCCCTTTTTGTATGAAAGGAATACTATGTTTGTAGATAAAGCGCATATCAAAATTAAAGCCGGTGACGGCGGTGACGGCGCCGTGGCGTTTCACCGTGAAAAATATGTAGCGGCAGGAGGCCCCGACGGCGGCGACGGCGGTCGCGGCGGCAATATTATCTTTCAGGCGGATACCAATCTCAGCACGCTTGCCGATTTTCGCTACAAGCGGAAATACACCGCCAAGCGCGGCGAAAACGGACGCGGCGGTCGCTGCCGCGGAAAAAACGCGGAGGATTTGATTATTCGTGTACCTCTCGGCACACTGGTGCGTGAGGAAAGCACCAACCGCATTCTTGCCGATGTTTCCGATAATGAGCCGCATATTGTCGCTAAGGGCGGCAAAGGCGGTTGGGGCAATACCCATTTTGCTACGCCTGTCCGTCAGGTGCCGCGCTTTGCCAAGCCGGGACTCCCCGGCGAGGAATTCGACGTTGTGCTTGAGCTCAAGCTGCTTGCGGATGTCGGTTTGGTCGGCTTTCCGAACGTTGGCAAAAGTACGCTGATTTCCGTTGTTTCACAGGCAAAGCCCGAAATCGGTAATTATCACTTTACTACCATTACACCGGTGCTTGGCGTCGTATCAATGGGTGAAGGCAACAGCTTTGTTATGGCGGATATTCCCGGATTAATTGAAGGCGCATGGCAGGGGACAGGCCTCGGCCATCAGTTTTTGCGCCATGTGGAGCGCTGCCGGATGCTCGTGCATATCGTGGACGTTTCGGGCAGCGAGGGCAGAAACCCGATTGAGGATTTTGAAACAATCAACGCCGAGCTGGAAAAATTCAATCCGGAGCTGGCTGCGCGACCGATGGTGGTTGCCGGCAATAAATGCGACATGGCGACAGACGAGCAGATTCGCGCATTTAAGGAATATGTCAACGCAAAGGGCTATGATTTCTTTCCGATTATGGCGGCAATTCGGTACGACGTTGACCCGCTTCTGAAAAAAATCATGGAAATGCTTTCTCAATTGCCGCCCATTACGCGATATGAGGCGGAACCGGCGCCGGTGCTCCATGTGGATGATTTTGAGGATCACACCGTTTCTGTTCGCTGCGATAACGGTATCTATGTTGTAGAGGCGGATTGGCTGCTGCAGGTGATGCGCGGCATCAATTTTGACGATTACGAAAGCCTGAATTATTTTCAAAAGGTACTTGTCAGCGGCGGCGTGATTGATGCTCTGCGTCAAAACGGCTGTGAGGATGGTGATACCGTCTCCATCTATGATATTGAGTTTGACTTTACGGAGTGATTGCCATGGATGAAAGCACTCGTACCGCCGCGGATAACTATTCGCCGCTCACGCTTGCGTTTATCGGTGACGGCGTTTATGATTTGCTTGTCCGCGATTATTTGGTGCGTCAGGCAAATCGCCCTGTCGGTGAATTGAATCAAAGAAAGGTAACGCTGGTGAAATGCGAAAGTCAGGCAGCGTTCGCGCGTCTTTTACAGCCTGTATTGACCGAGCGCGAGACGGCTGTGTATAAGCGCGGCAGAAACGCTGCGCCGAAATGCACGCCAAAGCACGGCAGCGTTGCTGATTATCACAGCGCGACAGGTTTGGAGGCACTGTTTGGCTATTTGCATCTCAACGGTGAACAGGAACGTATCCGTTTGCTTTTTGACATGATTATAGAAGAAACGAAAAAATCACTGTGACGCTTCACAGTGATTTTTTGCTTGATAAATGATTTCGCTTGTCAGCCGCAGTCCTTCTTCAATTTTTTTGGACGGAATACCCGAGAAGCTGATGCCAAATACATTTTCGTCAAACTCGCGCGTCATCAGCCTGATACCGCTTTGCTCCAGTCCGGCATCCATTGCGGCGCGGTTGACCTGAAACGGGAGCCGAACGGAATAGTAAAGGGAGGTTTCATGAAAGACAACTGTGCTGTCGGGAAAATATTTTTGGATAAAAAAGAGGGTATCACGGCTTTTTTCCAGATAGATGCGTCTGGCACGGCGGATATGCGCGTCGATTTTACCGGAGTTCAAATACGCAGCCAGTGCAAGCTGCTCGGTTTTAGAAGCGGTCTGGTTCAGATACGCGCGGTTATCATCAAAACGACGCGACAAGTCTTCCGGCAGCACCATGTAGCTGATGCGCACAGAGGGCAGCAGCACCTTGGAAAAAGAGCCGATATACACGGTATGATCCGCGTCATAGCTTTGTACACAGGGCAGGGGATGAGAGCTGTAGCGCAGTTCTCCGTTGTAATCATCCTCCAAAATCAGCGCGTGATGCTGTGCTGCCCAGCGGATGATTTCCAGCCTTCGTGTCAGCGGCATATTGACGCCGGCTGTTCCGGAAAAATTGGGGTTCAGCAGGATAATATCCGGCTGAATTTCGTTGAGTGATGCAAGCGTAACGCCGCTGTCATCGCTTTCAAAATAACAAATGTCATATTGAAAGCTACGAAAAACATATTCCGACTGGATAAAGCTGTCACGTTGTATGGCAACGCGTTTTTGACATCCAATCAGCGAACAAAGCAGGCAGAGAACCGCCTGTGTTCCGGCGGCGACCACAATGCGGGCGGCAGATGCGTTGACGCTTCTCACGCCGAGGGCGTATTTTTGCAGCGCGCTGCGCAGCGCTTCCTCACCCTGTACATCGCCGTAGGACATTTGCAGATATGTGCTGTTAATAATATTCTTGATTTCCTTTCTCCATGCCGACAGGTCAATAATCCGGCTGTCAATGCTTTTGGTGCTGAAATCGTACTCGTAAAATTGTTTTTCCTGTTCTGTTGTGTCGCCGCTTTTTTCCGAAGCTGCGGGAAGTGTCTCAAAATCCGCCGCTACGTAGTATCCGCTTTGCGGACGGTTCAGCACATAGCCTTCCGCCGCCAGCCGGTCGTATGCCGCAATCACTGTTGTTTTGGAAATATTCAAGGTCTGACACAGCCGTCGGATTGACGGGAGTTTATCGCCTTGCTTTAAGTTGCCGTTTTCAATCGCCTGACGGATGGAGGTGTATATTTGACGGTACATCGGCGTCGCCGCGTTTTTATCGGTTATAATAAAATCATATAGCATCCTATCACCGCTATTATTGTAACACCGTGAAAAGAATATTGCAATAACAGTTGAAATTTTACCGCGTTATCAGTATAATAGAAGAGTATGAAAAAATTGTAAATGAGGGATTTTTTTGAATCAGTCAGTTAATCGGTTTTTTGACAGTATCAAAGGAAAAACCGTTGCGTTCATCGGCATCGGCACCAGCAATCTGCCGTTAATCAGGCAGTTTGCGGAAAAGGGCGCAAAGGTACAGGCGCTTGACCGCAAGGATTTTGATGCGCTCGGAGAAAACGGTGTACTCGCCAAGCAGTATGGCGCGGAGTTGATTTTGGGAGAGCATTATCTTGACAATATCGATGCTGACATCGTTTTTCGCAGTCCCGGTACTCCTTTTTATAAGCAGGAGCTTGTCGCTGTGCGCGAGAGCGGCAAGGTGCTGACTTCGGAGATGGAGGTGTTTTTTGACCTCTGCCCGTGCCGTGTGATTGCCGTTACCGGCTCCGATGGCAAAACAACGACGACAACGATTATTTCTGAACTGCTCAAGGCAGCAGGCAAAACAGTTCATCTCGGCGGCAATATCGGCAAACCGCTCCTGCCGGAGATTGAGAATATACAGGCGGATGATTTCGCTGTGGTAGAGTTGTCAAGCTTTCAGTTGATTTCCATGCGCAAGAGCCCTGAAATCGCGGTTGTCACCAACCTTGCTCCCAATCATCTTGATATCCACAAGGATATGCAGGAGTACATTGATTCCAAGCGGAATATTGTATTGCATCAGAATGCGTTCTCCAAAACCGTGCTCAATCTCGATAATGAAATCACGCACAGCTTTTCCGCGGATG
>JAFUUV010000002.1 GCA_017471345.1 Ruminococcus sp. | reverse complement strand
AGACCACAGGTTTGCCTGCACCTTCCTTCAGATTCCGCCTCACGGCGGACACCCTTGGTGTTCGGCTATATCCTTCCCGCTGTCGGGCGGATTCGGGACTTTCACCCTTTAGAAACGTGCGCCGTCGGGCGCACAGAAAAAAGAACCGGTTTTTACAAGCCGGTTCTATAATAGTATTACTGATGGAACTCCTTGAACAGGGTGGTGATTTCCTCGCGGAGCTTGTACGCCTCGTTTTCGGGGTCGTCCTCCTTGATGGTGGTGTCCTGATACACCATCATATACTTGCCGTTGTTGGAGAGCGTCGCCTTGACGGGCGGCAAATCGAGGATGGTGAAGGTGCCGTCCTTCCTGATGCTGTTGATCACCTCGTCGGCGGTGGCGTTGGACTTGGCGGTATCGAACTCATAGATTTCGATGGAAGCCTTCTTTTTGGTCTGCTCGGTATATTTTCTGCCCTTGACCGCGCCGATGAGGTCGTAGTCCATGGTGATATAGGTAATATCGGCGTTATCCTCGTGCGGATTGATATAGCCGTATGCCCAGAGGTAGTTGCAGAGACCGGCAAAGGTATTTTCGTAATCGGCAGCGTCCTTGCTTTGCGCCTCGTCGGAGGTCGCGACCTTGGGAGCCGGTGTGCCGCCCATACAGCCGGTGGCGAAGGCGGCTATTGTCACAGCCGCAAGCAGCGCGGCAATCAGCTTTTTCATAAAAATCCTTCCTTTTCAAATAAAAATAGGTGACGTGCAAAGTACATCACCTATTATACATGAAAACTTTTCAGAAATCAACTGTTTTTTAAGGGGCGGGATGCACGACGCGTATTACCCGATGACATACACGTTCACTTCGCGTCTGCCCCACTGATAGCACTGATCGAGCGAGAAGTAGAACACATCGACAATCGCGGAGCCGTCCATCAGAGCGCCGCCGGTATCAATGGCGGTGGCGTAGCCGTAAACAACGCTGCCGTCGGTGGACTCGATATACAGCTTGGAGCCGTAGGGAATCAGGTCGGGATTGACCGCGACGCCGCCCTCATAGACCGCCTTGCCGGTGGCGGTGGTCGCGCCTGCCGGAGCGGTGTAAGCCGTGCCGGAGCCGGTCAATACATATTGATAGGAAACCTTGACGCCGTTTTCGTCGGTGAAGCTGCCCGCGCCGCCGGCGGTACCGGCTCCCTTGGTGCCGACGAGGTTGACCTCGTCCACAGGCTTTCTGACCACCTTTTCGGCGATGGTCTCGGCGCTGTCACGCTTGCCGTCGATATAGCGGACACGCTTGACAACCGCCTTTTCACCGTCCACGCCCTCGGTTTTGCGCTTGGTGTCGCCGAGGTCGATGGAATCGTCGTTCTCCTTGACGGAATCATAGGGGATTTTTTCGGAGACGGTCTCGTTGGCGTAGGTGACGCGTTGGATGGTGATCGCGTCAACGTCCTGCATGGACGCGGTGCGGTCAACGTTGAGGATATCCTCCTTGCCGAGCTCGACGCCGCCTTGAAGGAGGCTTTCGGCAACCATACCGTCGGGAAGCAGGACATTTTTTGTCATGCCGTCGGCGGTGACCGGCACTAACTTCGCGTCGAGGACGCGTACCTCACAGTCGCCGGTGATGGGGCTGCCCATGGGAGGGTAGGTAATCTGACGGCTGCCGAGGGTGATGCCGGCGGTTTCGAGGACGTCGGCGACACGGCAGTCGCGTGCCAGCACCTTCACGGAGGTGTCGCCGTTGACGACAGTGACCTCATGCGCGGCGATGACGTGGTAGTCGCCGCCCTCGCTGAGCTTTTCATAAACAGATGTATCATTGACCGTCTTTTCCGTGTAGCGGATGCTGTCGGGCGTTGTCGCGGCAGCCGAAGCGAGCACCGTACCGCCGGCGGTCAGCGCCGCGAGGGCGATGGCGATGGCGGAGAAAAAACGGTTGGTTTTATGTGGATGTCGTGCCATAATGAAACACTCCTTTTCGCTGTTACCATGCGTTTTGCAGGAAGGACGACGGGCGTCCGTCCTGTATTGTCCGGTATTATAACGCGGTGCTTTGGTAATGTCAAACGAAAAAGAGCGTGTTGTTTTGTATAGATAGCACAAATAATTTGGCTATATTTTCTTTTCGGAATTATTTTGCGTGTGCTTTGCCGTTGTGCAGCCTGCAAAATATTGTTCAATTTGCAAGAAATGCCCCTCTCGGGGCACCGACGGCTGTCAAAGCGGGCAGCCGCAGCTCTTCTCCTTGCGCTGTCGCTGCTCAGGATGACATGAAACGCGCGAAGGATTTACGCCCTGTTAATCAGGCGTTTTTTGTACTGCGCGGGGGTGCAGTGATAGATTTTCTTGCACTGGGTGATGAAGGATTTGACGTTGGCAAAGCCGTTTTCCATCGCTGCGGTGGAAACGGTGGCGTTGCCGGTCAGCATATCATTGATGGCGTTTTCCAGGCGGAGATTCGCGAGATACTCCGAAAAGCTGACCTGCGTGACGCTCTTGAAATACTTGGAAAAATATGAGGGTGAGAGGTTGACCACCGACGAAATCTCGTCAAGCGGAATTTCGCGGCGGAAGTTTTCATTAATATACGCAATCGCTGTCTTGGCGTAGGAGAAATCACGCTTTGGCAACGCCGACGACTCCGCGGAACGGCGGAAGCACATACAGCGGCTGAGCAGCAGGTAATAAATCTGGTTGATATGCGAAATCTGCATCAGCGAGACATAGTCGCTTTCGAGGTCAAGCTCCGCGATGCTGCGCAGCAGAAACGCGATGCGCTCGTGCAGCTCGGGATTGTCGCCGACATCAAAAAAGACGCTGTCGACGCTCTTGCAGAACATACGCATATACTCGAAAGAGAGATTGATGCACAGCAGGCGGCAGCTGGTGTCGGCTACCGGACGAACAAGGTGAACGTCCTCGCTGTTGAAGAGGATGAAATCACCCTTCTCTACGATTTTGATTTCGCCGTTGCGGCTGCATTCGCTTCTGCCCTCGATGACATAGACCAGCTCGGGCTCGCGGTGCCATTGCAGCTCTGTTTTGCGTGTGTCGGATGAGAGGTTGAGGTACATAATTGTTGCGGGAATATTTTTATCATAATTCACAACATCATATTGATAGTCCATTTGCCGTTTTTCTCCTTGCCTTGATGTGAAAAATAATATGAAAATGAGGTTTCCTTACCACGGAATGACAGTACCGGTCAGCTCCGTAACGGAAGAAATGTGGTTTTCTTCGAGGAAGCGGTTGAGCCCCTCGGTGATTTTGACGGGTGCGTAGGGATCCGAGAAGAGGACGGTGCCGATTTGCAGCGCGGTGGCGCCTGCCATCATCATCTCCACCGCGTCCTCCCAGGTGGTGATGCCGCCCATGCCGATAATCGGGATTTTGACGGCGTTGGCAACCTGCCAGACCATGCGCACCGCGACCGGAAAGACTGCCGCGCCGCTGAGTCCGCCGGTGTTGTTGCGGATGACGGGACGACGGGTGTGAATGTCGATTTTCATGCCGGTGAGGGTGTTGATCATCGAAACCGCGTCGGCTCCCTCCGCCTCCGCCGCCTGCGCGATGGAAGCGATGTCGGTGACATTGGGGCTGAGCTTGACAACCAAGGGCTTGCGGCAATGCGCGCGCACCTCTTTGGTGATGTTGCCCACGGACTCACAGCTGGTGCCGAACTGCACGCCGCCGCTCTTGACGTTGGGGCAGGAAATGTTGAGCTCGAGCATATCCACGTCGGTTTCGCTGAGCTTTTCCGCCATCTGACAGTAGTCCTCGACGGTGTTGCCGGCGATGTTGGCGATGACAACGGTGTTTTGCTGTTTCAGCCACGGCAAGTCCTCGCGGATAAAAACATCCACGCCGGGGTTTTGCAGCCCGACGGCGTTGAGAATGCCGGAGGGTGTTTCGGCGATACGCGGCGGCGGATTGCCGTCGCGGCGCTTCAGGGTGATGCCCTTGCAGGAGACGCCGCCGAGCTTGGAGAGCGGATAGAACTCCGCGAACTCCCGACCGAAGCCGAAGGTGCCGGAAGCGGCAATCAGCGGATTCGCGAACGTCACGCCGGCGACCTTTACAGATAAATCAGCCATGGAACACTACCTCCTCCGCGTTGAATACAGGACCGTTTTTGCAGACGTGCTGCATGATTTCCTCGCCGTCTTTGCGCACCCTGACCGCGCAGACCAGACAGGCGCCGATGCCGCACGCCATGCGCTCCTCAAGGGAAATCTGGCAGGGCTTGCCCAGCTCGGCGCAGACCGCGGCAACCGCGCGCAGCATAGGCGTGGGACCGCAGGCGCAGACCGCGTCCACCGCGCTGATATTTTCGCGCAGCAAATCGGTGACAAAGCCCTTTTGACCGGCGGAGCCGTCGTCGGTGCACAGCAGCGTTTCCGCGCCGGCGCGGCGGAAGTCGTCCTGCAAAATCACGAGCGACGCGTTGCGGAAGCCGGAGATGACGAGCGGATGGTCGCACTGCGCGGCGGTGTAGAGCATGGGCGGAACGCCGATGCCGCCGCCGATGAGCGCGTAGCGCTTGCCGCTGTCAATGGAAAAGCCGTTGCCGAGCGGCGCCAGCACATCGACCATGGCGCCGGGCTGCATTTGCGACATGATGCGCGTGCCCTCGCCCTTGACCTGATAGACCAGCCGCAGCACGCCGTCACGCGCGTCGCAGACGGAAATCGGGCGGCGCAGGCTTTTGCCGGGCACGTACACGTGCGCGAATTGTCCGCAGGCGACGGGCAGCGGATTGTCGCTGTAGTCAAGCCGCATATCAAAGATACCTTGGGCGATTTCCGCGTTGGAAAGCAGCCGCAGCTTACGAATGTCATATTTCATGGAATCATCCTTTCTGTGCAGTTGCGTCGTGGGAAGGTTTTTTCCGCGACGGGGTTAGCGGTAAATAAAGCTGAACGCGGCGACGTTCATCTCCTCGTAAGAAAAGACAAGGCTTTTCTCGCTGAGCTGGTGGTCGTCATCGTTGACGCTGTTGCTGTAGTCAATCCAGCTGACGGCGTAGCCGTTGGTGATTTCCTCCATCGTGTCGCCATAGTCTAAATTGTCGCTGACGCGGAACGAAAACGTTTCGTCGCCGTTGGCGGCGGCGGCGGTAAAGGCGCTGAGAAATTCGTCGCAGTCGTCTAAATCGGTCAGCGCCGGTACGCTGCGGTGGAAATAATTATACTTCTCCGCCGTGCATTCCGGCACAAACGCGTTATAGTAATCCGCCTTGCCGTCGGCGCCGTAGGCAGGATTGATGGCGTGGTCACGCTCCAAGCGCTCGGTGGTGACGTTGAAATAAAGATGTTTTTCGATATCGGTCAGCTTGTAGTCGCTTTCCTCCGGTGTGAAGTCATTCCACGTCGCGTCCACATAGTACCAGTCGCCGTCCAGCCGCACGGCGTTCCAGATGTGATTGCCGCTGATGCCGGAGCGGCTGCCGTCGCAAACGCCGTTGACGGAGATACAGGGAATGCCGGCGCGGGTGCACAACAGCTGGAAGGCACGGGTGTAGCCCTCGCAGACCGCCTTGTGATCCACCAGCGCGCCGTAGGCGTTCTGTTCGTTGCCGACCACCTTTTCCTGCTTTGCCGCGTCGTCATCGTAGGCGCAGAGGGCAAGGAGGCGGTCGTTGATATACAGCTCCTTGCGGTAGTCGGAAAGGTCGGAGGGCATTTCCGCGAAGAAATCCTCCACGGCGGCTTCAAAAATCCGGTGCGCCTGTATGAGCTCGTCATACTCCACGGTCGTGAGCACCTTGACAGCGGTGTAGGTGGGATACTGGGTGTACTCGTAGCCGTAGTTGTCGTCAATCCAGAACACCTCGGGGTGGTCGCTCTTATACATTTCGAGAATGCTGCCCATATTGTCGAGGGTTTCCTGGTCATAAATCACAAATTCCGGCGCGCACAGCGAGGACAGTCCGGCGTCGAGCAGCGCGTACACACGGCGCTCCTCGTCGGTTTGGAGCGCTTCATAGCCGTAGCCCGAGAGGTTTTTCTGCCGCATGACCGCCTCGCTTTCGAGCTCGATGTTGGTCGTGGGCATGGTATTATTCAAAAAGTTTTCAGCAAAGCCCTGCATATCGCAGGCGGTGAGCGTCAGCGTCAGCATCAGCACAGCCGACAGCATTGTCAGTCTTTTTTTCATAAGCGTTATTGATATTTCAGTTGAAGGTTGATGACGCGCAGCCGTTTGTAGATAACATAGTCCGACGGCGTGAACGAGGGGTTGTCGTGGTTGTAATGATTTGCCGCCTCCAGCCATTTGAAGGCGTAGGCGTCGCCGATTGCCTGCGCTGTCGCGTCAAAATCCAAATTCTCCGCCACGCGCATCTCCGCGCAGGAGCGGTGGTCACGGGACGCGGCAATCACAGCGGCGATGACGTCGTTGTCGTCATCGAGGTCGGTGATGGTGACGCCGGTTTTGTTGAAGTAATCATATTCTGTCGCGGTACATTCCGGAATGAAGCAATTGAAAACGTCGCTTTCCTCCTCCCCGCTGTAAAGCGGACTGACCGCGTGGGTTTTTCGGATGGCGTCATCGGTGAGGTTGAAGTACGCGTGGGAATAGGCGGCATTTTTGGAATCGTTCCATGTCACGTCGATGTGGTACCAGTCGCCGTCGAGCCGGATGCAGTTCCAGGAATGCAGGGTGGTTTCCAGCTCGGTGTTTTCGTCCGTGCGGAGAATATCGCCGAACAGAGAGGTGCACATAATTCCGGCGCGGTTGCAGAGATACTGAAACGCTTTTGAGTAGCCGGCGCAGACCGCCCTGCCGTTGACCAGTCCGCCGTAGACGTTGCGCGGCATGGACGTCTCTTTATCATAGGTAATATGATTGATGAGGTAATCGTTGAAATACAGCTCCAGCTCGTAATCCGAGGCGGTCTGCGGCGCTTCGTCAATCACCGCTGTCGCGGCGGCGTGCACCTTGTCCTGCATTTCGCGGAGGTCGTCGCCCTCAAAGGCGTACCGCAGCTCCACGTCAACGCTGTCGCCGTAGTCTATGTAGGCGTAAACGCTCTCGGGACTCAGCCAGAACACCTCGGGGTGATCCGCTAAATAAGCCACCATTGTCCTGCGGAAATTTTCGGCGGTGCAGTCGGCGGTGAAGTATTCGCTGTACGCCTGCGAGAGCTGCGTGCCGATTTGGTCATACACCTGCCGCAAATCCTCGTCGAGCGTATCGCGCGCGCAGGTTATCTCCAACGGCTCACGCTCGGCTGTGTCGCGCTGCTCGCCGAGGCTGCGGCTGAGCGTCGGCTCCGGACGAAAAAAATACGCCCAGCGCGGCATAATCAATCCGCTGTTCAGCACAATCAGCATGGCGACCGCAAGGAGACATACCGACGCCGAGATGATAATGATTGTTTTCCTGATTCTTTCTGTCACTCTATCACCTTACTTGTGGGTATACAGTATAATTTTAGCTTATTTTCCGCATTTCGTCAATTGCATTTCATAATTTTTTACCTGAATCCGTAAAACTGAAACCATCCAGCATCAACCATGATGTAGGGGACGGCTTCCCGGACGTCCCTGAAAGCCTGACGTTTTGAGCAGTGGGACGTCAAGGATGCCGTCCCCTACGGTCAGGTTTCACTTTCACCATAACAGTAGCCAAAAGTAAGATTCTGATGAACATCTGTCGCGTAAACGCGACACTTCCAAAGCCACCGACGTATAGTCCGCGTGCTAAAAAACGCGTGCTGAAATACGCGTGCTAAAAACCGCCCCTCCGTTTTGCCGGAAGGGCGGTAGTGGTTTTATAACGCTTCGGTTGTTTCCTCTTCGGAAATCTGCGAGGTAAAGACCGGATCGGGAATCAGCTTTTTCTTGAGCACATAGGTAAGCACACACATACCGGCAAAGAGCGCGGCACAGATTACCGACACCGCAAAGCCCGGCCAGAAGCCGTTGGGATAGTAATTGAGCGAAATCTCATGCTCGCCCTCGGACAGCGGAAACGCCAGCAGCGAGTTGCCGACGGGCGTGATTTTGACTTCCTTGCCGTCAACGCGTGCCGTCCAGCCCTTCTCATAGGGAACGGAGGTGTAGAACAGACCTGCCTTTTTGACGTCGATGGTGCCCTGCATGGAGCTGGAGGTCAGCGAGGTGGTGGTCATGACGCTCTCGGTAAGCTTTTCGTAGCCTGCCTCAAAGACGCTTTGGTTGAGCATATCCACATAGACACGCGCGGTGCCTGAGGAGCCTTGCTTGAGGTCAGCATAGACCGAAATTTTATCGCCCTTGTTGAAGTAGCCGATGCAGGCGATATAGGAACGCGCCATGCCGTACTTCGCCGGCTGGGCGGTATCGTTGCGCATGATGGTGACGTCGTCGCCGTCCTGAATGTCGGCATACATCATATACAAGCCGTCCTGCGGCGCCTCGTAATTCCACTTGACGTGCGGCGTGATGGAGGTGTCAATGCAGTTGAAGCTGTAAAGGCCGTATTCGGTTTTGTTGACGGCGAACTGCGACGCGTCGGTGTGTCCCTGCGAAACGACCTCAAGACGCTCATAGACATTGGCGTGGATGCCGGTGGCGTCCTGGAAAAACTCGTTTTGCTGGTCAAAGGGATTGAACTGATCCTCGTTGTCGTTTTCCTGCCAGTTCATCAGCGCCCGGTCGGTGATGAAGCCCATCGGGATGTAGTGCGTGTTCTCCGCTAACTTGACGCCGCCGATGGTGGTGACGTCGGTGAAGTCGTAGGTATTGTTCACCGTGCCGTTGCGGGCAATCAGGTATTTGAGGTTCATAAAGAGGTTGGTGACGGGCGAGCTTTCGGCGTAGGTGTAGCGGTTGCCGCTCTTCCAGCCCATCATGCCGAAGTTCTCAAAGAAGCGCGTCATGTTCTCGTTTGCCATGGAGTTGAACATCGACAAGCCGTTGTAGTGATTGATGGCGCCGTCGTTGAGCGTCTGGGTGGTGGTCATCTCCGCCCGCCACAGCTCCGGCGTGTTCTTCTCGAGGTTGTCCATGTAATTGATGACGCTCGCGGTGTTGACGCCGCCGCGCGGATAGTCCATGGTCGTGGTGACGGTGGTGCGGTTGACGCCGAAGTAGGCGGTGACGCCGCTCTGACCGATGGTGACAATCATCAGGGCGATGACCATGACGTTTTTCGGAATAATCCGCCGCGTGTACAGCAGCACGACCATGCTGATAAAGGTCAGCAGCGCGGCGCTGGCAATCAGCGTGGGATAGAGCCAGTCGGGATGGTCGGTAAACATCTTGTCGGTAGGCACGTCGCCGACGCCCAGCATGACGACAATGATGCTCAGCGCCGAGGCGATGATGCCGCCGATGACGCTGATGCTGTCAATCGTCATAAAGGCGCGGTGTGCCATGACAATGACGATGAAGCTGATCAGGAAGGTGAAGCGGTAGGGAATCATATTGGTGAAGTGGAAGCCGTGCCAGATGTAGTCCAGCTGTCGGATGACGCAGCTGAGGAACATAAAGAACACGAGCGCGCCGCTGACGACCTTTTCTCTGGTACGGATTTTCGGGCTGGTGAAGGAAAGCAGCCAGAAGAACAGCGCGAATGCCGAACAGGAGATGTTGGGCAGCGCGTCCGCCGCCTTGTTGGCGGAGCAGGTAAAGTTGGCGAAGCTGCCGGTGATGCTTTTGAGTGCCTTGAGAACACCCCAAAGGTCGTTGGAGCCGCCGATATTGATGGCAAAATAGGTGGGGAAGCTGCTGCCGGAGGCGTGGGTGTTTTGCAGCGCCATAAAGGCGGGCAGCAGGAAGAAGGTCGTCAGACCGATGGCGATTGCCGAGAACACACCGGTTTTGATCAGGTTGACAAAGAAGCTCTTGACGCCGCTCCAGTAGACGATGGAGTAGCCGATGAAAATCATCAGCACAAAAACGCAGACGAACAGACCGATGTAGTAGTTCATAATCAGCGAGAGCGCCAGCGAAACGGTAAACAGACGGAAGCGGTTCTCGGTGAGGAGCTTGACGGTGCCGAGCGCGACCAGCGGCGTGATACAGACGGTGTCGAGCCAGATGGTGTTCCAATAGTAGCCCATAAAGAAGGCGCAGAACGAGAAGCAGCAGGCGAACATCACCAGGGTGACGTCGTTGCGCTTATAGACGCTCTTGAGGAAATAGGCGGTAAAAGCGCCGCCGAGCGCGACCTTGAGGCACACGGAGAACATCAAAAACTCGCGCAGCCAGTCCACGGGGATAAAGACCGAGAGGAAGTTGACGGGGCTTGCGAGGTAGTAGGACATCAACGAAAAATAGTTGACGCCGCCGCCGACAGACCACGTCCAGAAAAACGACTCGCCGTGCTGCAGCTTGTGCTGAAAATCGACAAGAAACGGATAGTACTGGTGCCACAGGTCGGTGACGAGAATCTGTTTGTCGCCGAAGGGTGAAACGCTCATCAGCGCGAAGGCGGTCACCATCAGGACAAAGGGCACCAAAAACGACAGCCAGAGATACCGGTTGCGCAGCGCGAATTCACGAAAGCGCTGCTTCGGCGCGGCACTTCTTGCCGGCTGTTTTGTTGCTTGAGCGGACATCATAGAAAACCTCCAAGAAAAAAACAATATTAAAAACAATATTAACCTATTTATTTTAACACGTTTTCGGAAGAAGGTAAACATTTTTTTGAAAACTTTTAAAAATGATTGGACAATTTCCCGTGTGATTGCTATAATAGAAGGGAGAAATTTTAACAAGTGAGGCGACTGCACTGTGAAAACAATTGATTTGGTCGTTCCCTGCTACAACGAGGAGGAGGGGCTGGAGCATTTTGTGCTGGAGACCAACAAGGTCATCGACACCCTGCCCGCCTATTCCTTCCGCTACATACTGGTCAACGACGGCAGCAAGGACAAAACCTATCTGGTCATCAAAAAGCTTGCCGCGCGGTTCGACAACATCAAATATATCTCCTTTTCGCGCAACTTCGGCAAGGAGGCGGCGATGTACGCCGGTCTGCAGCACTGCGACGCGGACTACGTGGTGGTGATGGACGCCGACCTGCAGCATCCGCCGGCGGTGTTTCCGCAGATGCTTGACGCGATGGAGCAGGGCTATGACTGCTGCGCCACCAAGCGCGACGAGCGCGAGGGCGAAAGCTTTTTCAGAGGCGCGTTTTCGAAGCTCTTTTTCCGTATTTCCAACCGCATGACCGACGTCAAAAACCCCTACGGCGCCATGGATTTCCGCATGATGACGCGCCAGATGGTCAACGCGATTCTCGAGCTCAGCGAGGTGCAGCGCTTTTCCAAGGGCATTTTCTCGTGGGTTGGTTTTCACACCAAATGGATTACCTTCAAAACGGTTGACCGCGAGCTGGGACAATCGTCGTGGAAGTTTTCGTCGCTGTTCCGGTACGCGATTGACGGCATCACCTGCTTTTCCGTGACGCCGCTGCGCTTTACCGCGGTGATGGGCGCGATTATCTTTTTGCTCTCGTTGGTGTACATCATCATCACCCTGATTCAGACGCTCTTTTTCGGGATTCAAACGCCCGGCTACGTCACCACCCTCTGCGCGGTGCTGTTCCTCGGGGGACTGACAGAGATGTCCATCGGCATCCTCGGCGAATACATCGGCAGGATTTACATGGAAACCAAGGATCGCCCGATTTACATCACCAAGCATTCAAATTTTGATCAAGACGATGCACAGCCATAAAAAGGGGCTTGGCTCACACTCAACACATGAGTAGAGCCAAGCCCTTGTTGTATATACCTGAAAAAAATAACACCTCATCTGCCTGAGTCGGAATGACATTTTTGTCAGTAGCAGGCTGTCAGGCGTTGGCTGCCGGATAGAGGCCGGCGTTCCAGTCACGGCTGACGTGCATATAGTCGTCGCTGACGAGGAAGTAGTCCTCTCGGCTGCGCGAGCTGTCGTTCCATGTGACGTCAAGGTGGTACCACGCGCCGTCCACATTGACAAGGTTCCACGCGTGCAGCTCGCCGTTGGTACATTCCCCGTGCACGTGCAGCGCCTTGATGCCCAAGGCGTTGAGCATCAGCTTGGCGGCACGGGTGTAACCCTCACAGACCGCGTCGCCGTCGGCAAAGGCGCCGTAGGCGGTGTAGGACAGCGGCGGAAACGGCGAGGATCCGGCGGTGTAGGTGACAAGGTCGCAGAGATAGTCGTTGACCTGCGCGACGATTTCACGCTCGGTTTTTCCCTCGGTGTCGATTTTGGCGACCGCCTCCTTGGCGAGACGGTCGGTTTCGGTTTTGAGCCTTTTGACGTCCTCCGTCGGCAGACTGTAGCTGATCTGCACGGTGTAGGTGCTGCCCTGCTGATACCAGCTCCACCTTTCCACACAGCAGGTTTCGATGGAGTAATCCCGACGCAGCTCCTCGTGCGCCAGTTGGTAGTCGTCCGCCTTGACGGCATAGGAGCCGGTGAGCGTGCAGGTAATCACCTCGTCGGTGTTGGTGTACGCCTGCAGCAGCATCGCCTTGAAGTCCTCGTAGTCGCCGACCGTGTATGTGTCCGGAGGCGCCGGCTCGGTGGCAGGCGGCTCGGTAGACGGCTCACTTTCCTCCTCCACAGGCGCGGTGGTGGGCGGCTGGGTTTGCGTTTGGATTTTTTTCTGTAATTTCTGAAACTCGTCGTCCGACATCGGCTTGGGGTCGGGATTTTCCATCGCGCCGGTGTAGCGGTCAATCAGCTTTTGGAGCAGCGCGCCGGAATTGACCGGAGAATAATCCTCTTCCTCCTTGCCCTCGGCAAATTGCGAGGCGCCGCTGACCATCATTTTGTCCGGATTGACCTTGCAGCCTGCCGCCGGCACTGTCACTGCCGCGCAGAGAACACAGGCGGCGACGGACCTCCATATTCTCACGGTGTGCTCACCTCGCCTTTCAGAATGCTGTCCGCAAGCTTTTTGATTGCCGTAAACGGATTGACGTTTTCGGCGTCCGGCTCAAAGTCACGGAAGGCGTCGCGCACCATGACATAGCCCTTGCCATATTCGTCGTCACGCAGCAGCGTGATGCGCTCGAGACGGTCGGCATATTCGGTTTCGTTGTGCTTGCGCAGGGTGTTGATTTCGGTGTAAACGGCGTGTCCCTCGATGAGCGTCAGGAAACCCTCTCCGCCGAGCTTGCGCTGCAGCGCGCGCATATCCAGCTCGCGGTACTGCCACGCGTGCGTCAGCTCGTGAATCAGGGTGCTGAGCATGGCGACCTTGGGACCGCGCGATTCCAGCCACAGCTGGCGGTTGGCGGAATTATAAAAACCGAGGATTCTGCCGCCCACGGTATCGCCTGCCGCCTTGCGGATGGACGCGGCGGAGCGGAAGCGGACGTGCAGCTTGCGCGGCAGGTTGATGTGATAGCCCTTCTCCATAAACGCGACGGTGTCGGCAAACAGCTCGCGCACCTCCTCGCGGCGTGTGAGCTGGTGCTCCTTGCAGCTGCCGCACATGACTCTGCCGTCCTCCATGCGGGTGACAAAGAGGGATTCCTTGCCGCAGAAGGTGCAGCTGGAGTAGCCCTCGACGGCGTCATCGTCGCGCACCTCGTAGTCCTCCCCTGCCTCGGGAGCCGCCTTGGCGCAGAAGTCAAGAAGCTCCTGACAGGCAAAGATATCGGGAATGGTATCCTGACCAAAGTGCAGGTTTCTGCCGCGGATGACGTCGGAGGTGTCCGGCTGCGCGGCGTCGGCGACCTGCGAGCGGAGGTACCAGTCGAGGTACTCGCGCACCATGGCGAGAACGGAGGTGAACTTGTTGCAGAGAATCTGCGTCATGCCGTATTCGACGCAGCTGAACTCGATAATATAAATAGAAACAAAGGCGGGATCGACCTTGCGCGCGTTGACGCAGGTGGGAATGGTGCTCCAGATAATGGAATTGATATCCGCCTGCGTGCCGCGACTGAGCACCTCGCTCAGCAGCGAATCATCCGGCGCTTCCGTGGCGGCGGCAAACAGGTTTTGATAGGATGCCGGAAACAGCGTGCGGAACAAGCCGTTGAGCAGGCAGCAGAGCGTGACGGCGGCATTGACAGGGCGGTCGCCGAGAGCGGTGCGGCGGATGTTGAGCTCGAGCACGCTGACATGGCGCATACTTGTTCTGACGGGAGCGCCGGTTTCGTCGCGGAGGTCGTTGACTTGTACAAAATGACCGTTTGAAAAATCGGTGCCGCAGTTGCTCGACCAGTAGCCGAAAATCTCGCGCGTGACGGAAACGGCGTAGAGATTGAAGTCGATGGTATCGGTATCGACGCAGGCGTCCTTGATGTGGAAATCGCTGTCGAAGGTGAAGCGCGAAATCGGGTAGTATTGCAGCAAATCGCGCGAAAGCTCCTGCTCGACATAGACCATGCCGTCGGTCACCGTGGCAACGCGGTAGAAATTGCCCTTGTAGGCAATCACCTGACCGCGCAGGAAGTAGTTGTAAATGTTATTTTTGAAAACCGTGAGCGTATCGGCACGGTTGTTGTTGCGGATGATGGACGCGAAGCCGATTTTGGCGTTCAGGCGTTCGCGGACGGTGTCGTCGGTAAGGGTGATGCGCGTCTGACAGACAAAGCCGTTTTTCTCCTCGCTGAAGGTCTTGACGGTCTCGAAGTGGAAGCACTCGTAGACGTTGTGCACCTCCTCGTCGCTGTAGAGCACGCGCAGACACTCGGTGAGCAGCTCCTCCACGCTGCCGTAGTCCCAGTCGTAGCGCTTGATGACGTCGGTCAGCTCGTCCTCGCTCATGCCGCTGTTGCACAGCGAAACCAGCATGACCAACAGGTGGCTGGTGCGCATGACAAGGCTGTAGGGAATCAGCGCGTCAAATTCGTTGTTTTTGAGGTAGAGCTTCTTGTCGCGGAAATTGGCGGCAAAATACTCGCGCAGCAGGTACGGCGGCGAGATGATGTGCACCAGTGTGCCGTCGCGTCCGCCGTACTTCATCCAGCGCCAGAGGTCGTTGAAGAAATTGCACTGGGTGTCGTAGGCGATAATCATGGAAATATCCTGCTGCTCCAGCGCCTCGGAGGGCTTGCAGCGAATCACGCTGTCGAGGTTGAGACCGGAGCCGAGGTAGCTTTTGACCTCCTTGGCGGTCATGGTCATCGCGTCGCGGTAGGACTTGTCGGCTCTGCCGCGGTCGGGAATGATGTACACGCGCGGCAGGTCGCGCTTGGCGGCGACAAGCGCCAGCGGCAGCGCAGTGCCGAGATACGGCGAAAGGGTATTGCCGATGCCGAGGTAGCGCTGCAGGCGGCTGCTGCTTTCCTCGCGCCAGATCATCAGACCGGTTTTGGGACGGCGGTAAAGGTTGTTGGCAGGATACAGCTCCTCCTTGATATAATTTTCCATCGCGGTACGCAGCGAGTCGTTGTCCTCGCCGGTCAGCATGATATAGCGCGGACGCGCCTTGATTTTGCCGAGACTGTTGAAGAGCAGCTCGAGGTGCACGCTGTCCTGCGAAAAGATGTTGCCGCAGTCCGCACAGACAACAGCGGCAAGGTTTTCCGCGAAGTCGCCGCATTTGTCGATGACGCGGCGCTTGATGAAGTCGTCATAGGCGCAGACAATCATGTTGATATAGGTATCCTTGCGGATATCGTCGATGCCGCAGACATTCCAGACGCTGTACAGGCTGTTCATGGACGAAAGGGTTTTGCTGACGGTTTCGCGAAGCCTGTCCGCTAACTCGCGGTCGGGACAAAGCAGCAGGGCGGTTTTGCTCTGCGACATAAAGAAATTGAGATAGGCGACCAGATACGGAACAAACTCGCCCTCGACATAGTCGCAGACATTGACGGAATTGCCGTTGAGCAGCTCGACAATCACATTGAGGTAGGCGGCGTTCATCACACAGCCGCTGCTCTTGACCTGTCCGGCGATGATGTTGAGAATCTCCGGCTGCCTGCAGTCGTGAATCTGTGTGTTGGCAAGGTCGTTGCCGTGCGCGCCGTCGTTTTTTTCCGAGCCGTCCTCCTCGTACTCCGCATAGAGCAGCGCGTCGGCGTCCTCGAAGGCTTTTTTCTGGAACTCCATGAGCAGCTGCACGCTGCCCTCGAGCCGTTCGCCGATTGCCTCGGAATCAAACACCGTGGTTTCGCCCTCGTACTCGGTTTCAAAGAAAAACTGAATCTGCTGCGCCAGCAGAAAGCCCGCCATCGGCAGGATGTACCACGCGCGTACCGCAACAAGCAGCGCTTGGTTCCACTCCTCGCCCGCCCAGAGAACGGAAACACCGGCGACGATGGTTTCGATTGCCCAGAGAATCAGAAAGACGTTTTTGATGCCGCGCATCCACAAGCCGAGGGTGAAGCCCCGACCGGTGAGGCGCACCTCGTCGCCCTCGGTGCGGTAGAACTTCCGCGCGATTGCCCACGGAAAGCGCAGGAGCCGCGCGACGCCGTAGTACTCCTCGACGTCCACAAACTCCGTTTTGTTCCGGAAGAACAGCCGGACGAGCGAGACCGTGAGGATGGCGGCGGCGGTCAGCATGAAGTTGAGCAGCAGCAGGAGCAAAATCATATACAGCAGCTCGTAGGAGCGGTTTGGCAGCATGGCAAGAAACACCGCGCGCAGCGCCTGCGAGTTGATGACGCTGTCGGCGCCGCTCATCAGCAGCGACACCGAATAGACGTTGGTCAGCGCTAAATTGAGCAAAAATACCGCGACCACCGTGCGCACGTGCAGATAGCGCTTGCGGATGGGATACGCCAGACGGCGCATCAGCAGGTTGAGCAAAAAGAAGATACCTGCCGCGGCGGCAAGGAACAGGAAGAACAAAAAGATTTTCATTTTTACCTCCTATCCCTGCGGTCTGTAAATCGGACTGTCGGTGACGTCGCTGATGCTGCCGTTTTCGGTCAGCGGAGACGCCGGAAGCTCGTCGATTTCCACCTCGTCTGGATGACAAAGGCCAATCAGTCCGTGGAAAAATTTCAGCTTGTTGAGATGGCCGTCAATTTGCACCTTGTGCCACAGGCAGCCCTTGGTCAGCGTGGCGGAACGCTCGAGCGCGCTGCGGCGCAGGCTGTGGCTGCGCGTGATGTAGTCGAGGCGGTTGAGGAGGTTGATGTACTCCACAAAATAGTGCGCCTTGTCGTAGTACGCCTCCGCATAGGTATCAAGGTTTTGCAGCAGACGGTCGATGCTGTCCTTGATTTTCTTGCGGAAGAAATGCCGCGGAATGCCCCACGAAAGAATCATCAGGGCAAATATCGCCATCAGATAGACGAAGTAGTGGAACACCATGGCGGTGTTCTCGAACACATAGGGCTGCAAAAGGGTGTAGTGCACGGCGGTCAGGGCGGTGATGCCGACCGCCAGCAAAATCAGGTTCAGCGCGGTGACGCTTTTCAGGCAGCGCACGCAGTAGCGGATATTTTTGTTCTCCTGTTCGAGCGAGGCGCTCATGTTGAGCCGGTCCTGAAACCGCAGCGCCGGATCCATGCGCGGACTGCGCAGGCGATTGTAAATTTTGTCGCGCTCATACTCCAAATCCTCGGCTTCACGCGCGGTGCTCTCCTCGGCGGCGAACTGCGCGGAGGACAAGCGGTAGTGCTCGCGGCTGCGCTTCTCGATGACGCCGGAATAGGTGTGGCTCAAATCCTGCGCGAAGCGGCGCAGACTGAGATCCATGTCCTCGAGCGTGCGGTTGGTGTCGGTGTAGAGCTTGTCCCACCGTTCGAGGATGTCCTTGCCGACAATACCGCGCGCGCGGAACACCTCCAACTTTTTGCGCATATCGCGCGAGTAGCGGTGCTCGCCCTTGCTCTCGGTGAAGGAGCCGTCATGCGCCTGAATTTCGCTCTCGGCGGGAATCTCAATTGCCGGCAGACGCACAACATGGCTGTAGTCCAGCTTGTAGTCCTCGATGTCGGCGCGTGCTTTTTCCAGCCGCTTCTGATAGGCGTAGAGCATCTTGGCATAGCGGTGCTCCAGCTCGGCGTCACGCGACGCCTGCTGCCAGTTGCGGCGCACCGCGTCCGGAAGGCGCGTCACCTCGCCGTCGTCACGGGCGGTGCTGAGGTTGATGAACTCGACAATCCGCAGCAGGCTGAGGATGGTTTCACGCTGGTTGTTTTTGTCCACATAGGTTTCGAACACCTGATAATTGGCAAAGCTCTCCGGCAAAAACGAGAGCAGCGACTGAAACACATAGCTGTCGCCGGCAACGGAGATGTCGCTGTCGGCGGTCGCGCAGATGCGCTCCATGCCCTCTAACTCGGCGCGGTGGCGCTCCAAAAACGCTCCGAGAAAGGCAACGGTCGCTTCGTCGTGCGCTTCAAGCGCGGCGTAACGCCGCAGGGCTTCGTCAAGTGTGCGCAGGTCGTCCTGTTCGCCGACGCCGAGCTCGGCAAACAGCAGGCGGCAGTCGCCGGCAAGACGGGCGCCGGAAAGGTAATCATCTAACTGCTGCAGCTGCGCGGAAAAGTCCGCGTCGTAGAGCATCAGCAGGCTGAGGGTTCTTTCGTTGCGTTCCTTGGAATTGATATAAACCCGCGCGGCGTTGGACTCGCAGTAGAGCTGCATCAGACGGCAGAGAATCGTCTTTTTCCACGCGGAGGTGTTTTCGCCGTAGTTGACGCGCGTGGCGACAATCATGTGAAAGTCGCCGACCATGTAGGGATACTTGTTGAGATAGGAGCGAATGTCGCCCATCGCGCCGCGCAGCGAGGTGGCGAAGTCGTCGCCGAACAGCTGCACCTCACTGACGTGCAGCTTGTCGCGGCTGCGGAGCTTGTAAAAGAATATATCGAAATTAGACATTTTCAGGCACTGATCGGTATTGATCAGAAATCGAAAGCAGTCTTGCATCGGAAACTCCTTAAGGGCACCTCTGAAAAAGGTGCGGTTTGTATCGTAGCTGTGAAAGATTTTTGTCTGTCTTCAGAGTCGCCCATAAACGTGTACGGCAAGGCGACGCCCTGCCGTGTACGCGTTTGATGAACAATTGAGGGTTACTTTCTGTAACGCTGCCGGAACAGGTACTCCATCTGCTCGACGGCGCGTTTTTCGTTGGCGGAGAGAGGCTCCTTGTTGCGCGTTTTTCTGCCCGGGACGCTGTAGTACAGAATCTGCTTGAGGATTTCGCCGACCGCAGTGTTGACCTTCTTTTCATGGTAATCGAACAGATAGGCGGTGTACTCCCACAGCGCCTCAATCAGACCGGTAAACAGCTCCTTCCACTCGGACACGGGCATATAGTCGCGCATCTCCACGAAGATATCGAGAATATTGTCGTCGTTGCTCAGCTTTTCCTCGCTGCGCTGAATCAAATCCTCCACAAAGCTGTCGCTGAGGATGTTTTCATAGAGCTGCTCGACGTCGGCATAGCCCTTGGTACGGTGGCGCTTTGCCTCGGCATAGAGCAGGATGTATTTTTTAATTCTGCCGTTGAAGGGCAGGGCAGCAAAGAGATTGGCATAGGAATTGCCGATGACCTGACCGCGCGACTTGACCGGCACCGCGCCGCCGGGCGCAAGGAGCATCCAGACCAGGCGTCCCTTGTTGTTCTCGTCAAGGATATTCTCGTCCATTTCGCGGACAAAGAGGTCGTAGCCCATCGAATAGACAAAGGCTTTGAGCAGGTCGGTGTGCGCTCTTCTTCTGTCGGCGGAGGAAATGGCAGGCAAAAAGCCCTCTTCGTGCCAGTACTTGCAGATATGCGGATTGACAACGGTCATACCGGCATTGGGATCGTTGACGCCGGCAGGCTCGCGGTCGAGCGAACGGATGCGTTCGGCGTAAGCGCGCTCGTTTTCGGTGCCGTTGCGGTACTTGATTAAATCCTCGATGGAGAACTTATAGCGCGCCTTGAAGCAGATGATTTCATAGGGAGAGAACTCCTCGTCCACTAACACGGTGGGACGGATGTAATCGGTCGCCTCGTTCGCCTGCGGCACATACAGGTCGGCAGTGGCGGAGGCGTTGGGCTTGCCCTCGGACAGCACGGCAAAGTCGGGATTGACCGCAAGGTAGACGGTCTCGGTGTTGTCCGCCATGGTAGAGCTGTCCACCGCCAACATCGGCGCGGCGGCGTACAGAGCGCTCTGGATTTTCTCGCGGATATATTCGTCGGCAAGCTTGTCGTAATCGTCGGCAAAATCCTTGAAGATGTTGTTTTTCAGCTCCATCTCCTTGAGCAGCGCCTGACGGATGTTCAAATCGACAATGCCGGCGTCGTTCTTGGAAACATCGGTGCGGATGGTGTCGATGACCGCCTTCTGAAAGACAGACGCGAGCACCTTTTTGCGCTCGATGGCGTAAAGCTCCTTCTGACGCTCGGTAAGAGAGCCGGTGCGGTTGCTGTAGTCGTTGGCGAACACGCGGAACAGCTCCTCAAAAATCGCCTTTTTGGTTTCGTCGGGCAGGTCGTTGACGCCGTTGAGGCGGTATTCCTCCGCCATTTTGCGGAACGCCTCCTTGGAGCAGTAAACGCCGATCTGACCGAGGGGCATTTCGAGGTGCTCCAGCTGCTCGATGCGCTCGTTGTTGGCTTCAATGGTGTCCTTGATGCTCTGGAAGAAAACGCGGTAGTTTTCCGCCAGCATATCCAGCCGCTTGAGCATGGTGCGGCTGATGGAAAGGAGCAGTCCGACGCGGATATAGTCGTCAATCAGGTCAACCTGACCTTCCATGACGCTCTTGTACTTGATTTTGACGCGGTGCAAACGCTTGGCGTCATCCTTGAAGTTGCCGAAAAAGGGCATTTTGCTCTCCTGAATTTTGCGGATGGCAGCGTCGGCGGACTGAACGCCCTCCTCCTTGGGGTCGTAGTCCTCATCGAGGTAGTCGTTGAGGTTGATGCCCAAAAACTCGGAATCGAGCTCCTCGATTTGCTCCTCGAGGGTGACGATTAAATCATAAATCAAAAAACGCGCGGTAATCGGATGCACGTTGTACAGCCAGTTGTAAATGCAGTTATCGTTGTTTTTGCGGAACGCAAGGCTGGTGGTGCTGACCGGAAACAGCTCGTTGGCAATCTGTCCCTCCTTGGTCTTGATGATGTTCTTGGCGAAGGTCATATACTCGCTGACGGCGGCGTCCACACGGAACACCTCGCTCGTCGCGTCCTCAAATTTGCGGAACTTCTCGTCCGTGACCTCGCAGGGAGCCTTGGCGTCCTGCACCTCGTCGCTTTCGAGCACCTCGTCCACCATGTCGGAGATGACGCGCAGGAACTTTTGCGAGCGCGGAATCTGCACACCGTTTTCGCCCTCGATGAAGGCTTCCTTGAAGAACTTGCCGAAGGTGCCGTCCTTGACCTTGGCGGTAAAGATGTCGCGGTAGCTGCGCGGCAAACGCGGAATTTCGACGCGGGAGTCGGTTTTCTGGCGGTCCTTGGCGTCCTTGACCTCCTCCTGATAGCTGGTTTCAATCAGCAGCCATTCGTCCTTGACCAAATCGCGCGTGAGCGCCATGGTGACATAATCCTTGGCAAGCGCGTTGGGATAGACCAGACGGCACATACCGGCGCTTGAGTAGCGGTTCATGCCGCCGGTTTCCATGTCCTGCAGCACCATGTTGTCCTCGACGGAGAGGGCGTTTTCGACGACAGGGGTAAAGAGCAGCGTAAAGACCATGCGCGACACCTGATTTTCGATGGTGCCGATGGAGGCGTTGCCGACGTCGCCGCTGAGGGTGGTGCCCTCAATCAGATACAGATAGTCGTAGGGGATGTTCGGGGACTTCTGCGCAATGACGCCGGTGTCTTCGGGAGTGATGTCGAGGTTGAAGCTGTCCTCGGGATAAAAGGCGTCGCTGAGGGCTTGGTTGAGTCTGCCCTTAATCTGCGCCTCGTTGTCGCGCTCCTCCTTGAGATTGCGGTGCTCGTAATACTCGAAATCGAGGTTGTTGTTGTCGCTGTACTGCGTCATGTAGAGCGCGTTGAGCTCCTTGAGGCAGGCATAGCCGTTGACGCGGACGGCGTTGCGGTTAATCTTGGAGGGCTGCACGTCGGCGGTGATGTCCGGTCCGAGGAACATTCCGCGGATAATGATAGATTCCAGACCGACGGTGTTTTTCATAATCTGACGGATATAATAAGGAAGCTGGATGAACAGTCCCGCGCCGGTACCGCCGGTGATGGAGCCGACAATCATGACAGTGAGGTTGCCGTTGGTCGCCTCTCCCTTTTGCTTGCGGATGCGCTTGATTTCCTCGCGAATCGGCGTAAAGCGGCCGCTTTCCTCGGCGGCAATCGCGGCGAGACGGGAGATGGAACGAATCTGTCCGGCGCCGTTGAGCATACCTCTGCCAACGGTGAACTTGTTGGCAGGAAACCACGAAAGATACTGCGGATTGAGATTGAGATAGTCGATGACCTTGCGGTCGTCGCTGGTCTGGATGGTCTTGACCTTGTGTGATTCGATGGTTTTGAGGTCGTTGATATTGGTGTCCATGCCGATGACGCCGACATATTCTCTGTCCTCTTCGCTGAGCAAATCACTGATGCCGGCAGCGATGCGGCAGCCGATGCCGCCGATGCCGATAATCAGCGAGGGTACTTTATTCATTGACATTGTCATGCTTCCTTTCTGTTTCTATACGTTATTTCAGTGACCAGATCATCTTGTCGTTTTCCGAGGAACGGAAGTAAACCGGCGTGTTGGACAGCTCGGTATCGGACGCGATAAACTCGCCGTTTTTATCTCTGGTTCTGCGCAGCTGTTTTATCAGCGCGTTCAGGTTTCGTTCGGGATTCGCCTTGCTCTGGCGGTAGCTGTAGGTTTTTTCGGCAATGGATTTGCCGGTGATGTACGCCGTACCGTCGGGACCCGCCTTGATTTTGAGTCCCTTGTAGACGACATAGCAGGCGCGTGTCGGCGCGAAGAGGTGACAGCCGAAGCGTTTGAGCTCAATCGACGAGGACGAGGCGCGCATCAGTGTGCCGCTGCCGTCCACCTTGAGCTTGTAAACATCGTAGTGCACCAGTCTGCCGTCGAATTTATACTTAATAAAGAAAATGAAAATCAGATAGACAATCAGCGCAAGCGCTAACAGCAGCAGGAACAGGAACAGCCAGTCCGCCAAAGACGGCACCACACGCAGCGTGCCGGTGGCGGTGGCGGGATCGTCGTTGCCGGTAGTTTTGACCGTGACGGTGTAGTCGCCGCCCTTGATGATGTAGGGCATCAGCGGCACCGGCATGGAGGGCACCAGCGTAAAGGTGCCGTCGTCGTTCTGCCGCAGCGTCATTTTGGCGTTCTGAAACGCGAGGAAGCCTGCCGCGCCGGCGGTGCTGTCGTCCACTGTGATATCGTCAACAGTGAGAGAAATGCCGCCTGCCTCGAGCTCCTCCTTGCTCAGCGGCTTGCCGCCGTCTGTCAGGCGAAAGACAATCGCGTTGTTCTCGTCGATTTCGCCGAGCTTGCCGCGCTCATAGGTGAGGTCGTCGGGCTGGATGACCTCGATGCCGAGGTCGTACACACGGACGTTGATGTTGAAGTCCATCTCCACCACCAGCGGCGCAAAGCCCGGCATACTCATGGTGCCGACAACCTTGTTGTCGCCCTCGAGCAGCTCGACGCCGGAGAGCTTTTTTCCGGACTCCTCTTTTTTGGTGACGTCGTCAACCCTGTATTCCACCTTCCATTCCGTGCCGGAGGGAAGATTGCTTTCAGGGATTTCCTCGTTGGTGCCGGCAACGACGGGGGTGATTTCGATATCCACCTTGTCGCCGATTTGCAGGGTGCCGGTATCCTTGACGACCACGCCTTCCTTGGCGACGGTCATTTTCATGCCGATTGCCGGCTCGTACTGAATCAGCACATCGCTGATGTTAACGTCCTTGGAAAAGGTCACCTCATAGTCGCCCTTGGGAATCGCCTTGGTGATAACGCCGGAATCGGCGTTGCGCAGCGTGGCGGCGTTGCCGATGAGCTTGGTGGTCACGCGCGGCGAGTCGGTGGTGTCCAGCTTGATTTGCTTTTCGACGAGGAGGTCAGCCTCGCTGCCCTTAGCGGCAGTGACCGTCGCGTCCGTATTATGCGACAGCACCGAAACGGAATACATCGGCAGCTTGGAAGAGAAGGAAACGGTGTTGCCGCTCTTTTGGCTGACGTTTTCCGCGTCCATTCTGCCGGAAATCAGTCCGGCAACCTGATTGAGCGTATCGCGGATGGAAACACCGTCCTCGGCGTGGAAGGTGTACAGACCGTTTGCGGTGTCGCCGTTGAGCACATACACCGTGTCGTTTCCGTCGCTGTCCTTCTCCACCTTGCCGAGCGCGATATACGCGACGTTCAGCTTGGTGCCGTTTGCCATGTCGGTCTGCTTGAGCTTGTCAAACTCCTTTTGCATTTCCGGCTTTTCCATCCAGTGCATGGTGGGGTTTTCGTCGGTGACGCCCTCCATCTGACCGTCGGTGAACACCATCAGCCAATACTGTGTGGCGGCGTCGCCGTCCACCCCCTGAATCGCCTGCACGGCGGTGCTGACGGAATTGTAGGGCGTACCGCCCTGACCGCTCCAGCTCCGCACGGCGGCAACCTCGCCCTCGACGTCGCCGAGATTGACGGAACGGGCGGTGTTTTCGTCACTCATATAGGTCAGGTAGAGCTCGTCCTGCGGATTGAGCAGCGCCACCAGACTTTGCATCGCGTAGTTGGCGTAGCCCATTCTGTCCACGCCGTCATCGGTCATGCTGCCGGAGTCGTCAAACACAACCGAGATTACTTTTTTCGCTGACTGCGCGTTCTCGGCGGCTAAAAACGCCGTTCCCGCCAATGCCGGCAGCAGACACAGGCACAGGCACAGAACGACGGCGATTGTGATTTTGATGCTTTTCAACACGAAACGCTCCTTTTGTCAAAATGATTTCTGTCCTTGCGACAGTTTCATACATTTTGACTAAAAATACATCATCATTATACAGTAACCGCAGATTATTGTCAATTGTTTTATACTATTCTCTGATAAAAGACTTTAAAACAGATGTCGATGGAAAATTCCGCAGAACAAGGCGGAGGACGCAGGAATCCTTGAGGTGCGGTCAAAATCTTTGATTTTGGGCACCGCACCCATACAACGGAGACGGATTCCGAGGACGACAACGCAGTTATGCGGAATTTTACACGACAGATGCTAAAGGATTTTATTTGAGAATAGTATTATATGATTTGTCAAAAAATAATGCCCTGTCCGCTCAGGACAGGGCTTGGTTGGTATTTATCTGTTGAACATGGCGGCGAAGTTCCAGCCGGACGCGGCGGCGATGGCGGCGACGATGACCGCAATCAGGATACCGATGAGAGTGAGAATCAGCTGCGCTCTCGCGTAGGTGACCAGCGAACGCTTGGAGCTGCCTCCAAAACCCCAGACGAGCAGGAGGATAACGTTCAGAATCGGGATTGCCAGCAAAATGGAGCGTCCAATCCAGCCGCCGGTGCTGACGTGCTCCTCGGGGTGGTAGCCGTAGTTGCTCTGCTGCACGCTGCCGTTGTGGTGATGATACACGTGCTGTGTCTGCTGCTGACGGTTGTAGTTATCGCCGTAGTTGGTATTCGGCTGCGAGACGCCGGTAGCGGCACCGCAGTAGGGGCAGACTCTTTCGGTGCCGCTGAGTGTCGCACCGCAGTTTTGACAATTCATAATGACCTCCTTATCCAATGACTTCCTTGCCGCCCATGTACGGACGGAGCGCTTCGGGAATACGGACAGTGCCGTCCGCATTCAGGTTGTTTTCGAGGAAAGCAATCAGCATACGCGGCGGCGCCACGACGGTGTTGTTGAGGGTGTGGGCAAAGTACTTGCCGCCCTTGCCGCTGACGCGGATTTTCAGACGGCGTGCCTGCGCGTCGCCGAGGTTGGAGCAGGAGCCGACCTCGAAGTATTTCTGCTGACGCGGAGACCATGCCTCGACGTCGAGCGAACGCACCTTCAAATCCGCGAGGTCGCCGGAGCAGCACTCGAGTGTGCGGACAGGAATGTCCATGGAACGGAACAAATCGACGGTGTTCTGCCAGAGCTTGTCGAACCACATCTCGCTTTCCTCGGGCTTGCAGACAACAATCATTTCCTGCTTTTCAAACTGGTGGATGCGGTAAACGCCGCGTTCCTCGATGCCGTGAGCACCCTTTTCCTTGCGGAAGCAGGGAGAGTAGCTGGTGAGGGTGTAGGGCAGCGCCTCCTCCTTGTTGATGGTATTGATGAACTTACCAATCATGGAGTGCTCGCTGGTGCCGATGAGATAAAGGTCCTCTCCCTCGATTTTGTACATCATGGAATCCATTTCGGCGAAGCTCATGACACCGGTGACGACCTCGGAGCGAATCATGAACGGCGGCACGCAGTAGGTGAAGCCGCGGTCAATCATGAAATCACGCGCGTAAGAAATGACCGCGCTGTGCAGACGCGCGATGTCGCCCATTAAATAATAGAAACCGTTGCCGGCAACCTTGCGCGCGGCGTCGAGGTCAAGACCGTTGAGACGTTCCATAATTTCCGCGTGATAGGGCACTTCAAAATCGGGCACAACCGGCTCGCCGAAACGCTCTACCTCCACGTTTTCGCTGTCGTCCTTGCCAATCGGGACGGTCGGCGCGATGATTTGCGGAATCTTCATCATGATTTCGGTGACCTTGGCGGAAAGCTCGGTTTCCTGCGCTTCCAGCGCCGCTAACTCCTCCGCCTGCTTGCCGACCTCCGCCTTGAGCGCGGCGGCCTCTTCCTTTTTGCCCTGTCCCATCAGCATACCGATTTGCTTGGAAAGCTTGTTGCGGTTGGAGCGCAGGGAGTCCGCCTTCTGCTTGGCGGCACGGCTCTCCGCGTCAAGCTTGATGACCTCGTCAACAAGCGGCAGCTTGCTGTCCTGAAATTTCTTTTTGATGTTCTCTCTGACCGCGTCGGGATTTTCACGTAAAAACTTAATATCAATCATGCTTGGTTCTCCTTGCTCAGTAAATTTGATAACTCCTGTAACTCCTCATCGGAATAGAATTCGATTTGCAGTACGCCGCCTTCCTTTTTCTTGTTTTTGGAGACGGTAATTTTTCTGCCGAGGCTCTCCCCCAGTGCCAACTCCACCATCTTGTAAAACGACGGCTGCCGCACGGGCGGTTCCTCGGTTTTGATTTTCACGGGCTTTTTGCACAGCGCCTCTGTCTGGCGGACGGACAAATCCTTTTTGATGATTTCGTCCGCGACCGCCTGCATCTGTTCCTCGCTTTCGAGCGTCAGCAAAGCGCGCGCGTGGCCGGCGGATATTTTCTCGTCACGCAGCAGCTCACGGATGCTTTCGGGCAGGCGCAGCAGGCGCAGCGCGTTGGCTACCGCCGGTCGGGACTTGCCCATCGACTGCGCGACGGCTTCCTGCGTGAAACCGTGCTCATTCATCAGCACACTGTAGCCCTCCGCCTCCTCGAGCGGCGTCAAATCCTCGCGCTGCAGGTTTTCAATCAGCGCCAGCTCCATGGTTTCGGATTCGGTCAGCTCGCGGATAATCACCGGCACCTCTGTGACGCCTGCCATGCGGCACGCGCGGTAGCGGCGCTCACCGGCGACGATTTCATAGCCGCCGAGCGGCAGCGGTCTGACCAGCAGCGGCTGCAGAACGCCGTGTGCCGAAATGCTTTCCGCCAACTCCGCGATGGACTGCTCGTCAAAGCTGCGGCGCGGCTGCGAGCGGTTCGGCTCGATTTCAGCGATATTCAGGGTGACGGCGCCGTCGCCCTTTTCGCTGTCGTTTTCAATAAAAATGGCGTTCAGGCCCTTGCCCAAGCCGCCGAGTTTTTTTGCCATCAGCGTTTCTCCTTTGCGATAATTTCCGCCGCTAACTCCATATACGCGTGGCTGCCCTTGCAGCTTTTGTCGTAGTAGATGACCGGCATTCCGAAGCTGGGCGCTTCGCTCAGGCGGACGCCGCGTGAAATGACGGTGCCGAACACCTTGCCGGGGAAGAACCGCTTGACCTCCTCCACCACCTGCTGGGTGAGGTTGAGTCTTCCGTCGTACATGGTCAGCAATACGCCCTCCAGCTCGATGGAGCGGTTGTACTGCCGTTTGATACGGCGCACCGTGCTCATCAGCTGGGACAAGCCCTCGAGCGCGTAGTACTCGCACTGAATCGGCACAATAAAGGTGTCCGCAACCGTGAGGGCGTTGGCGGTAATCAGTCCGAGCGACGGCGGACAATCAATGATGATGTAGTCGTAATACTGCTTAATCGGCAGAATCGCGTTTTTGAGCAGTGCCTCACGCCGCGGCTTTTCGACGATTTCCAGCTCCGCCGCCGCAAGATTGATGCTTGACGGCAAGAGGTGAAGGTTCTGATACGGCGTGGTGAGGACACATTCCTCCGCCTTGACGCCCGAAACCAACAGGTCGTAGGTTGACAGGCGGACTTTGCTTTTGTCAATCGCGACGCCGCTGGTAGCGTTGCCCTGCGGATCGGCGTCCACCAAAAGCACCTTCCTTCCCTGCGCGCCTAAGCACGCCGCAAGGTTGACTGCCGTGGTGGTTTTTCCGACGCCGCCTTTCTGGTTTGAAACTGCGATAATCTTTGCCAAAAGGTCTGTACACTTCCTTACTGTCTGTTTTTGAAATACCGTAGACCATTATACCACAACAGGGAAGGATTTTGAAGGGTATTTTAAAACTTTTTGGAAATGTTTCACGTGAAACTTTTTTTAAACGCAAACAGGCGCACCGTAAACGGTACGCCTGCTCGCAAGGGGTTAGATAAGGAAATGGGTATGAGTGGAACGGATGCCGAAGCATCCAAGTGGAAAGCAAATGAACACGCAGGATAAGACTTTCATTTCAGAGAAAAGGATTATTGGGGGTGTTTTATGTACATCAAAGCTTCCTGTCCTGCGTGTTAAACAAAATCAGGGTGTGGACGCTTTTCTCAGGCGGATTTTTCCGGCGGATACAGCTTTGACTTCGGAATCCGGATTGTGTATTCGATAAAATCTCCGGTGTCTTTTTTCTGGGACTCCGCGTCAATGCCTGACAAACGCATCGTGTCAACCGCCTTGGTTATCGTATTGAGAAAAATTCTGACGTCCTTTATCACCGCTTTACTGTTGCCCCGAAACGGTTGTGACGGCGGGGCGGAATGGAGGAGTGCGCTTACAAGGTGTTCGGTCTGCTTGACGTTGAGGTTTTCCGTGACCACGCGCGACAGCGCCTCGCGCCGCGTCTGTTCATCCTCCAGCCGCAGCAGCGCTCGTGCGTGCCGTTCGCTGAGTCCCGCCTTTTCAATCCACTCCTGCTCGTCCTCGCTGAGACGAAGCAGCCGCAGCTTGTTCGCGATGGTGGACTGACCTTTGCCGAGCTTGGTTGCCGCCTGCTCCTGTGTCAGACCGTAGCGGTGGATTAACCTTGAAATCCCGCGAGCCTCCTCAAAGATACCGAGGTCGGCTCGTTGGAGATTTTCAAGGAGAGCATAGATGGCGGATTCAACATCCGAGCAGCGCACCACAATGCACGGCACCTTGCGCAGTCCCGCGATGACAGCGGCTCGCAGCCGCCGTTCACCGGCTATCAGCTCATATTCCGTACTGCTGATTTTGCGGACGGTCAACGGCTGGAGTATACCGTTTTCCGCAATCGACCGCGACAGCGCCGACAGCTCATCCTCGTTGAAGAGCTTGCGTGGCTGCGCTTTGTTGGGGCGGATTTTGATAATGGGAATTTCCGAGATACTGTTCTCGCTCTTCACCAAAAAATTCAAACCGCATCACCCTTTATAAGCATCAGGGCTTGTCCCTGTGCTATTATCATACCATAAGGGTGGCGCGGTTTCTGTCACATCCTGTGCGATGTTTTTAGATTGTTTTGGAATATCATGTCGGAATCAGAGTGGTTTTGCTTTCATCTTCCCGTTGGGGCGCGGATACTGCCCGGGCGTGTGCTTCACCTTACCGATTTCCACTAACGTGCGGCTGCCGCCGTTCATCGGCAGCTCGAATGAATACGTTTCCCTGACCTTGCCGCCGAGGGTAACAATCGCGTTTTGCGCGTCGGCAATTTCTTCCTCCGCCGCCGCCTTGAACGCGACAAAGCTTCCGCCGACCCTGACGTAAGGCAGACAGTATTCGCTGAGGACATTCAGCCTTGCCACGGCGCGTGACACAGCCAAATCATAGCGCTCACGCAGTGCCGGAGAGCGACCGCCCTCCTCTGCCCTGCTGTGAATCAGCTCGGCTTCCGTTCCGATTTCCTCACAGACCACGCCGAGGAAACGCAGCCGCTTTTGCAGGCTGTCGAGCAAGGTCAGCCGGATATCGGGACGCGCGATTTTCAGCACCAGTCCCGGGAAGCCTGCGCCGGTGCCGACGTCGATAACCTTGGCGTTCTGCGGCACGTTGATATAATTGAAAATGGTCAGGCTGTCGGCGAAGTGCTTGACAGCCACCCCCTGCGCGTCGGTAATCGCGGTGAGGTTGATTTTTTCATTCCACTCGACAAGAAGATGAAAATAGCCTTCAAGCTGCTCGATTTGCTGCGCGTTCAGCTGCACGCGAAAGTCCTGCAGCGCCTTTGATAAATATTGTTTCATCACGGCTTCTCCTTGTTCGCTGCCAGCCAGATGAGCAGCACGCTGATATCCGCCGGTGATACGCCGGAAATACGGGACGCCTGACCGATGTTGAGCGGCTGAATCTTGTTGAGCTTCTCCTGCGCTTCGAGGCGCAAGCCCTGAATGGCACGGTAATCAAAATTTGTTGGCAGGCGCTTGCCTTCCAGTCGGCGTGCCTGCTCCACCTGCCTGAGCTGCTTTTGGATGTAACCCTCGTATTTAATCTCCGTCTGCACCTGCTCCATCATGCGGCGGCTGAGCGGCGGACGCGTTGTATCAATCGCCGTGAGCGCTTCATAGTCTAACTGCGGACGTCGCAGGAGCTCAATCAGACGCACGCCGGTGGAAATCGGCGATGTTTCACGTGAAACAAGTATCGCGTTGACCTCCTCGGTCGGCGCCACCACCGTCGCCTTCAGGCGTTTGATTTCGAGTTGCTTCTGCTCCTGCTTGTGCAGAAAACGCCGGTAGCGTTCCTCGCTGATGAGTCCAAGCTGATAGCCTATCGGCGTCAGCCGTTCGTCGGCATTATCCTGACGCAGCACCAAACGGTATTCACTGCGCGAGGTCATCATGCGATACGGCTCGTTGGCGCCCTTGGTAACCAAATCATCCACCAGTGTGCCGATGTAAGAGCTGTCGCGCGGCAGGACAAACGGTTCTCTGCCAAGCACCTTATGCGCCGCGTTGACGCCGGCGACAAAGCCCTGTGCCGCCGCTTCCTCATAACCGGAGCTGCCGTTGAACTGTCCGGCGCCGAAAAGATTCGGGTAAGTCTTGAATTCCAGCGTCGGACGCATCGCGGTCGGATCCACGCAGTCATATTCAATCGCGTAGGCAGGGCGCATGATAACGCAGTGCTCCAAGCCCTTGATGGTACGGTAAAATTGCAGCTGCACCTCCTCGGGCAGCGAGCTGCTCATGCCCTGCAGGTACATCTCCTCCGTATTCTCGCCGCAAGGCTCAATAAAGAGCTGATGGCGCGGCTTGTCCTTGAAGCGCATGATTTTATCCTCAAAGCTCGGACAGTAGCGCGGTCCCACACCCTCAATCTGTCCGGCGTACAGGGGCGAACGGTGAATATTTTCCAAAATCACCTGTTTCGTCGCGTCGTTTGTCCAGCTGATGTGGCAGTCCACCTTGTTGTCGCCGAGGCTCTCGGTTTCATAAGAAAACGGCTCCGGCGGCTCGTCGCCCTTCTGCACCTCTAAATCGGTGAAGTCAATGGAGCGCCGCAGCACACGCGCCGGTGTACCGGTCTTGAAGCGACGAAGCGGCAGGCCGAGGTCTTTCAGACTCGCGCCCAAGGCTGTCGCCGGAAAAATGCCGTCGGGGCCGCTTTCGTAGCTGACCTCGCCGACATAGATTCTGCCGCCGAGGTAGGTGCCGGTCGCGATAATCACCGTTTTGCAGTGATAGACCGCCAACATCCGCGTCGTCAGGGCATAGCCGTCGCCGTCGGGACGAATCGCGGTAATTTCCGCCTGCCGCAGATCAAGGTTGTCCTGCAGCTCTAACTTATGCTTCATCACCTCGGCATACTGACGGCGGTCAATCTGCGCACGCAGCGAATGAACCGCCGGTCCTTTGCCGCGGTTGAGCATCCGCGATTGTAAAAAGCACGCGTCGGCGGTCTTGCCCATTTCGCCGCCGAGCGCGTCCAGCTCGCGCACCAAATGCCCCTTGGCGGTGCCGCCGATGGAGGGGTTGCACGGACAGTTGCCGACGGCGTCCATATTGATGGTAAAAACAGCGGTATGACAGCCGAGTCTGGCGGCGGCAAGCGCGGCTTCTATGCCGGCGTGTCCGGCGCCGATGACGGCGACGTCGTAGGTACCTGCTTCATATGTCATGTTCATCATTCCTGTTTTCAATTATTTTCCCACACAGAAGTTGTGGAACACACGGTCGAGGACTTCTTCGCCGGTTTTCTCACCGGTCATTTCAAGGAGCTCGGAAATCGCGTCCTCCAGCGAAACCGTAATGGCGTCAAAGGTCATCCCCATCTCCGCCGCCGCCCTTGCCTCGCGGACGGACTGCAAAGCATGGTAAACATTGCCGCGCTGTCGCTCGTTGGAGAGAATCCCCTCGCTCGGATTGAGGTTGGCGGTACCGGCAATCCGCTCTACCGCGCGGACGACCTCTTCCCTGCCCTCGCCGCTTACAGCGGAAATGCTCACGACGGTGCCGACGCTCTGACGAATCCGCTCCACATCCAACCGCGGCGCTAAATCCGTTTTATTGACAATCGCGACGGTCGGAACCTCCTTTGCCAAGGCAAGCAGCGCCATGTCCTCGCTGTCGAGCGAACGGCTGTTGTCAAAGACCGCCAACAGCAAGCCGCACTGTTGCAGACGCTTGCGCGCGCGGTCAACGCCGATTTGCTCCACCGCGTCGTCGGTGTCACGCAGACCGGCGGTATCGCTGAGACGGAGTATCACGTCGCCGACAAGGACGGTGTCCTCCACCACGTCGCGCGTGGTGCCGGGGATATCGGTCACAATGCTTTTTTCGTAGCCCGAGAGCAAATTCATCAGCGTGCTTTTGCCGACATTCGGTCTGCCGGCAATCACGGTGTCAATGCCCTGCTTGACCGCCTGTCCGGCGTCATAGGTTTCGAGCAAGCGCTGCAGCGTCGCTTCCGCCTGTGCGCAGGTGGCGATAATCTCTTCGACGCTCACGTCGGCGATGTCCTCCTCGGGATAATCCGCCCACGCCGCAAGATGCGCCGTCTGCGCCAGCAGCGCGTCCTTGACCGCCGTCATTTTACGGCGGAGCGCACCGTCACGGACAGACATTGCCGAACGCGCCGCGCTGCGACTTTTCGCGGCGATGATGTCCATCACCGACTCCGCCTCGGTCAAATCCAACTTGCCGTTGAGAAACGCGCGTTTGGTAAACTCGCCTGCCTCCGCCGGTCTTGCGCCGGCGTTGAGCACCGCGCGAAGCACCTGTTGGGTGATGTACACGCCGCCGTGACACGACAGCTCCACCACGTCCTCACCGGTGTAGCTGTGCGGCGCGCGAAATACCAGCGCGACCGCCTCGTCCAACTTTTCGCCCTCAAAGACAATCTCGCCGTAGGCGGCGGTGTAGCCCTTCATGTCTGTTAATTTTTTATGATGGATGTGATGAAAAACTCTGTCGGCAATCGCGGCGGCGTCTGTGCCGGACACGCGAATCACGCCGATACCGCCCTCGCCCTGCGCGGTGCTGATGGCGGCAATCGTATCATTATGCGTCATATCGGTTCCCTACTGTATGATTTGTATATGTATAATAAAAGCGTTCCGTACAACAAAAAAGAGCGGGATACTCCGCTCTTTTGCATGGAAGCTTATTTAATTCTGCCGTAAAGACCTGTTGTTTCGCCGCCTTCATTGAGCGGTACTCTGTCGGGATTCACAGGCGCCGGCTGATGCTTGGGCTTGCGGCCGCCGTTGTAGGAACGTCTGCCGCCGCCTCTGCGGTTGTTGTTGTAGCCGCCCTTGCGGTTATTCCTGACCACCTTCGGGTCGGGACCGATGACAACGTGACGCGCGGCGTTTTCGCCCTCGCTCCACGAAATGGCGCCCTCCACCTTCTGCACGGCGGTGTGGATAATCCGTCTTTCATAGGGATTCATCGGCTCCAAGCCAGTCTTTCTGCCGGTCTTGACCGCCTTGATAGCAAGCTTTCTGCCGAGAATTTCAAGGGTTTTTTCCCTCTTCTCACGGTAGTTGCCGGTGTTGACGGAAACCTTGGTGTAAGGCTCCTCGCCGTGGTTGGCAACCAGACTGGTCAGATACTGCAGCGCGTCGAGCGTTTCGCCTCTTCTGCCGATGACAAAGCCGACGTCCTCGCCGGACAGGTTGAACTCAACGGCGTTTTCATCGAGCTTCTTTTCAATCTCCACGCCCGGAAGCAGCATTTTATCGAGCACCTCGCGAAGAAATTTTTCCGCCTTCTCGTCGGGGGTTTCCCTGAGGAACACGCGCACAATGGCAGGTCTGCCGCCGAAAAGACCGAACTTTTTCTTTTCCTCGGTCTGGACAATCTCGAACTCATACTCGGCGGTTTCGTCCAAGCCGAGCTGAGCCTTCGCTTTATTGAGGGCGTCCTGAACGTCAGAGCCCTCACAAATTGCTTCTTTAATCATTTTTTACCTCTGAAAATTCCAAAACTTACTTTTTCTTTTTCTTTTTGGCATTCGCGTTGCCTGCCGAGACGGACTCTCTCGGCGCGTAAACATACGGAACCTTTGCCTCATTTTCAAAGAGCAGCGCGGCATGGCGTGCCTCGCTGTTGGCAATCATTTTCGCCGGACTGTATACCTTCGCGAGAACAATCGACTGAATCAGGCTGATGACCGCGGAAATAATCCAGTAAAAGCCCAGCGCACTGGGAACGGAGTAGGTAATGTAGGCGGAGAACAGCGGCAGCAGATACATGGCAAACTTCATGCAGCCCTGCTGCTGACCCATGTTGGCGCTGTTGACCTTGGTCATAATAAACTGAGAGCCGATGTTGGAAACCAAGCAGAGTGCCGGAAACAGCAGATACCAAGACCAAAAGCCGTGGTCAGCCGGTACCTCGAGCAAATCCAGTCCGAACAGACCGAAGCCGTTGGAGAACATATGGATTTTGTCGATATCCGCGGCGGTAAAAAGACTCTGAATGGTGTCGGTATTGACGATATTGGGGAAAATCTTAATCAGCGCGATCTGCTGATAGGTAGGATTGGAATTCGCTACAAAGCCCGGAATTTTGGACATATAGCTGACTGCCGAATTCACGGCGTCCCCGTTGATGTGAAGAGTGTTGGTGAGCGGATAAGCAACGGCGTAGAATACGCCGAAGAGAACAAGCATCGGAATAATCATGGTCAGACATCCGCCCATCGGCTTTACGCCTTCTTTTTCATAAAGCTTGTTCATTTCCTCCTGAAGCAGCTCACGGTTGTTCGCGTACTTCTCGCGGAGTTCCTTTTGTTTTTTTGCCAGACGGGCCTGTCCCGCCATGGACTTTTGCTGCTTGACGGAAAAAGGAAATACCAGCAGCTTGACAAGAATGGTAAATACAATAATGGCGAGTCCGAAATTCTGGAATACATAAAACGCTGCCCACAGCGCGTATCCGAGAATATAGCCGAGAAAGCCGAAAATTTGCATATTTAACCTCGCTTCAAATCATTTTTCGGGTACGGGGTCGTATCCGCCCTTTGAAAAAGGGTTACAGCGCAAAACACGCCAAATGGTCAGAGCGCCGCCCTTGAGCGCTCCGAAGCGTTCAATTGCTTCCAGTCCGTACTGCGAACAGGTGGGGTAATACTTGCAGTGGGCACGGGTATGAGGAGAAATTGCGGACTTATAAAATTTTATGAGCGCGATCAAAATAACTTTCATGCCGATCCCCGATTCATCAGGACGCCTGCCTGTTTCAGGTGGTTCTTCATCGTCTTTTCCACATTCTGCGACTTGACGAAGGGCGTTTTCGCCCTCGCGACAAAAATCATCTCCCAGCCGTTTTGAAGCTGGGGATAAAGATGGTCGTAGCTTGCTCTGATCACACGTCTTGCCCTTGAACGCCTGACAGCATTGCCGACCTTTTTCCCTGTGGTAATTCCGTAACGCGGCGGACGGTTTTTGTCCCTGCTGCGAATGACATAGGTCACTAACAGCGGACTGACAAAGGACTTTCCTCTGCGGTACACGCGCGAAAACTCCCTGTTTTCCTTAATTGTGACATACCTCGACATCACATTCCTCCAACCGTCTTGACGTATAAAGAAAGACCACATTGAAAAGTGGCCTTTTCTTTAGTAAGACAACCTTTTTCTGCCTTTAGCTCTTCTTCTGGCTAAAACTTTTCTGCCGTTGGACGTTGACATTCTCTTTCTGAAGCCGTGCTCCTTCTTTCTGTGGAGCTTCTTAGGCTGATATGTTCTCAACATAAGCGAAACCCTCCCTTCAAAACATAGCCTTGCAATATAGCATTATACCTTATTTTCGCGCTTTCGTCAAGTATTTTCGAGTCAAGAATTAAAATGTTTTTCGCGGTTTTCACGCAAACCGCCTCCCCTGTCACCGACAGAGGAGGCGAAAAAACTTAGCCTAACCGGTCAAGGATACCGGCGACGTACATCTGGATGAAGGTCGCGTCGGTGATGTCTATCTTGCCGTCGCGGTTGATGTCGGCGTTGTACCGCGCGGCTTCGCCGAGGGGTATCATACCGGCGATGTACATCTGCACATAGGTGGCGTCGGTAATGTCCACCTTGCCGTCGCCGTTCACATCGCCTGTGAGCGTTTTGCCCAGCAGAAGCGTCACCGGACAGAAGCGGCGTTCTGCGCGCACCTGCTCCGAAACGTCAAGTGTCATCACGCCGGTCAGCGTGTCGGAGCACTTTTCAAATTCCATGACATTCGCGTCAAAGCGGATATCCGCCGCGCCGTCGCCGTCCATATCATAAAGAGTAAAATGCGACTGCCGCGTCGTCACCTTGGCAACATTCTCCAGCGCCGCGGTGACATCCATGGCAACCGTAAAGGTCACCGCCGCCTTGCCGGAGGTCAAATCAAGGGTGTAGGGCGTCTGATCGGCAAGCCGGTAGCTGACGGTTACGGTCACGTCATGGTCGGGCATCACAAACGAGCCGTCCTCCTGTACCGTCACGTCATCGGAGGCAAAGCTCCTGCTGACAATGTATTTGCCCTCAGGCACCGCCTGCGGATCGTTCAGCAGGTAAACCTCCTGTCCCTGATACTCCTTCGTCAGCAGGAAGTCCGCGTCATCGCGCACCGAGGTCGCAAAGCCGTTTTTCACGGTAACGGTATGCGGCGCGTCCTCGCCGGCAAGAAGAATCGTCATGCGGAGCATCGGCACGGTATAATACGCGCTGCGCGGCAGGGTGAGCGTGATTCTGCCGGAAGCCGGCCGCAGGCTGTTGCCCTCCAGTAAGGTGAAGGTATGCGCGGCGTCGTCATAGGCGATATCATAGCCGCCGTAATTATCCACGTCATACTGTTCGACCAAGGTATTCGTTTCCTCGTCAAGGTAAGAATGCTGCCGCTTGGAAAGCCTGCCGAGAATGAACGACATCCCGTACGCCTCACTCCGCGCAAAATTCGCGGCGTTGGCAATGTAGCTGCCGGTGCGTAAATCCATCACACCCTCCGTCAGCTTTGCTTTCTGATAGGTAATGGTGATGCTGACGTCCTTGTCGGGCATCGTGAACAGCGCGTCGCCCTCATTGTTCACCGTTACGTCATCGGTGATGAAATCCATCGAGCGCTGCACAACATATTCATCCGCCGCGATATCATCCGGATTAAAATCAAGGTAGACCCTCTCTCCGGCATATGCCTCTGTGATGCGGTTGCCGTCCCGATTTAGTGCGATACCGTTGGTGATATAAAGCCGGTGCGGCTGCACGGTGGCGTCAGCAAACAAAATCGTCAGCGTGCGCATCGGCACGGTCATGCTTTGCTCACGGCTGAGCCGCAGCGTCACCTTTCCGGTGGGGTCGTGCAGCGAGCACGTCGGACTCAGGCTGTAGGTGTTGCCCGTGTACAGCACATCCGCATTTCCGTCGCCGTCGATATCGAAGCGGTACTCCATCCTGCCGGTATCGCTGTTAAACACCGTGTCGGTGTCAGCGGACGCTTTCAGCAGCAAGATATACATTCCGTAGTCCTGCGAGGTGACCTGCTCCGCAAAGGTTTCGCCCCGCGGAGGCGTGGTATACGAACCGCCGCGCAAATCCATCACGCCGTTTGTCTGTTTGCGTGTTTCGTAGTCGAGCGTCACCGCGACATCCTCGTCGGGCATGATGAAATACTGTCCTGCCTCGCCCTGACACGCCACCTGATCGGACCAAACCCTCAGGCTGCCCTGCACCACATACTCGTCATCGGCAATGTCCTCCTCGCCGATACAGAGAAACAGCCTTTCACCTGCGGCTGCCTCGTGTACCGCGCGGTAATTTTTGGTTTCTCCCTCCTCGGGATTGGCAAAGCCGCCGTAGACATGGATAGGATGTTTTTCGCCGGCAACATACATCGGCGCCGTCACAACCCTGACGCTGCCGTCCTCTGACATATCCATCACGCGGCAGCTCGCGTTATCGACCGAGAAAAACGTACTCAGCATAAAGCCGTAGCCGCTGTCCGGCTTGATGGTCATTTCCACAAAATACTTCTTGCCGCCCTCGAAGGTCTCGGGAGCAATGCCCCATTCGTTGTACCACTTCGCCTGCGTCACCTGAAAGGGTTCGCCGGCCACGGGCGTCACCTTTGCGCTGTCGGTCTGCCAGTCGTAGGCGTCTCCGGCTTCGGGCATCTGCAGCCACAGCCTGCCGGAGGTGCAGACATTCGGCGCAAAGACAAAGGAAATCGGCGCAAAGTCCGTGCGGTTCAGCGCCGGAAAAGCAATCGACACCGGAACGCTGTTTGTCGCTAACTTCCGCGCGTAATACGCCCCTACCTCGATATCGTCCGTGCCGTTCTGATCCAAATCATAGGTGTTGGCGCCGGTTTTGTACGCTGACAGCACGTCGAGCAGGCAGTCATATGCCGCCCGTCGCAGCATCACTTGGCTGTTGGTTCCGAAAACGATCTCTAACTTCGGGATAGGCTCCGTTTCCGCCGTGATGGTGACCGTGTGGTCGGGCATCGTGAAGTAATAGCTGCCGTCCGCTTCCTCGATTTCCACATCGTCACTGAAAAAGCGCTGAAAACGCGCATACGGCTCTGTCGGCAGCATCAGCCGCAGGCGTTCGCCTGTCAGCGCTCTGTCTGTGTACTGACCGGTCGCAAGGTTCAGCACCTTGCCGGCGCTGTAAAAGATATGGCTTTCCCGCGCGTCCAAATCGACAAAGCGCAGTCCGTGCGCGTCAGCGTAGTTCCGAGCGGTGGAAGCCTCGTAGCCGTACACCGTAAAATCGGGATTGTACGCGCCGGTTTCGCTGTTATTATCTATCAAGCCGACGGAAAGCTGCACCAGCTCGGTGTACGGATTCGGCAGCACCATACCGCCGAGCGCGGAATAGGCAAAGGCGCCGGTGTCGATTTTTTGCAGGCTTTGCGGCATTTCCGCTCTGCCGTGCAGACCGGAGCTGATAAACGCCGAAACGCCGATGGTTTTCAGCCGTTCACATTGGTTAAACGGAAAATACCACAGGCTTTGGCAGTTGGAAAACGCGCCGAAGCCAATGGATTCGAGCGCGATGTCTTCTCCGCTGAAAACAACCTCTGACAGCTGCTTATCCATGAAAAACGCGTTGCTGCCGATGCTCGTCAATCCGGCAGGCAGGCTGACGGTCTGCACATTCGGACAGTTGGAAAACGCGTTGCTGCCGATAGCGGTGATGCCGCTGTTTACCTCAATGCGTCTGATTTCCTCCTTGTCGCTCTCCCACGGCGCGGGATTGGATGCGGAGTAATCCGTCATGGCGCCGCTGCCGCTGATGGTCAGCACGCCTGTCGCTTCACTGAAGCCCCAGCTGCCATACTCGGTCGTATCGCCGTAGCCGCCGACCGCCTCGTCCTCTGTCGCCGCGGAAACCGGCAGCGCGGTCACCATGCCGGCAATCAGCAGTACCGACAGCAGCAGGCTTGTCAGTTGTATCCATTGTTTCATAAACATCCTCCTCACATGATTGTGTTCACCTACAGTATACCATAAATCCGCCTCGGTTGGATAACAAAGTTTTTCAGCCTGATTTGTAAACGTTGCATAATTCGATGCGTCCGCGGTGTGCTCATGGTTTCCCTGAATCCGCAAAACAGAAAGCACAGGGAACGGTTCTCCTGACAGGACAGCGATAAGTCTTGCCCTCTCAAGGGCAATATACCAAAAAAACAAAGGGCAGCCTGACGGCTGCCCTGATGGATCAATAAGATTACTCCTTGTAGGAGGTGTGCCAGATTTCCTTGGCGTACTCGAGGATGGAGCGGTCGGAGGAGAACTTGCCGGCGTTGGCGACATTGAGGAGGCACTTCTTGCCGAATGCCTTTCTGTCGGCGTAATCGGCGTTTGCCTTGATTTTCGCGTCGATATAGAGCGGCAGATCGTACAGCAGGAAGTAGTGGTCAGCCACCTGCCAGGAAGTGCCGATCAGCAGCGCGTCATGCAGCTCTCTGAAGCTGCCCTCACCCTGCGCGCCGTCATCGTCGAAGGTGCCGTCAACGAGGGTGTCAATCACGCGCTTGGTCTCGGGGTTGGAGTCATACAGCGCTCTGGGATTGTAGCCCTGCGCCTTGAGACGCTCGATATCCTCCACTCTCGCGCCGAAGATGTACTCGTTTTCTTCACCGGCGCACTCGGCGATTTCGATGTTCGCGCCGTCCCAGGTACCGAGGGTAACCGCGCCGTTGAGCATGAACTTCATGTTGCCGGTACCGGAAGCCTCAAGGCCTGCGGTAGAGGTCTGCTCGGAAATATCCGCCGCAACGACAATCTTCTCCGCGTAGGAGACGTTGTAGTTGGAGATGAAGTAAACCTGCAGCTTATCCTTGGTGTCGGGATCGTTGTTGACAAGGTTGGAAATCTCGGTGATGTACTTGATGATCGCCTTGGCTCTGGCGTAGCCGGGAGCAGCCTTCGCGCCGAAGATGAAGGTGGTCGGCGTCCAATCCGGCAGCTTGTTTTCCTTCAGGCGGAAGTAAATCGCCATGATGGAGAAGGCGTTGAGCAGCTGTCTCTTGTACTCGTGCAGACGCTTCACCTGTACGTCAAAGATGGTGTCGGGATTGACGTCAAAGCCGTCCATCTTCTTGATGTAAGCGGCAAGCTGCTGCTTTTTCTTATATTTAATCTCGTTGAACTTGTTGATGGTTCTGGCGTCAAGACAGTCGTTGAGGACGCTGAGCTTGCTCAGGTCGGTCAGCCACGCGTCGGAGCCTACCTTCTTGGTAATCAGCTCGGAAAGCTCGGGGTTGCAGAGACCGAGCCAGCGGCGCTGGGTGATACCGTTTGTCTTGTTGAGGAATCTCTCGGGATAGACCTCGTACCACTCTTTGAGCAGGTCCTTCTTGAGAATCTCGGTGTGCAGCCGGGCGACGCCGTTGACATAGGTGCCGGCATAGGTAGCCAGTCTTGCCATATGTACCACATTGCCGTCGATAATGCGCATCTTCGCCTTCATTTCCTCGGGAACACCCTTGGCGGTCAGCTCCTCCTGACACTTGTTGGCAATCAGCGCGATGATGTCGTAAATAACGGGGATAACCTCTTTCATGAGGTCGGCAGGCCACTTCTCGAGCGCCTCGCCGAGAACGGTGTGGTTGGTGTAGGAGCAGGTCTTTCTGGCAATCTCAAACGCCTCGTCAAAGCCCATGCCCTCGATTTCAAGCAGTCTGACCAGCTCGGGCACGCAGGAAACGGGATGGGTATCGTTGAGCTGAATGGCGTTTTCCTGAGCAAAGAAGCTGAAATCGTTGCCGTGCTTCGCCTTGTAGCGGCGGATGATATCCTGAAGAGAAGCGGAGCAGAAGAAATACTGCTGCTTGAGTCTGAGCACCTTGCCCTCGTACTTGTTGTCGTTGGGATAGAGCACCTTGGAAATATTCTCGGCGTCGTTCTTCTCCTTGACAGCGTAGTCGTACTCGGTGTTGTTGAAGGCGGTGAAGTCAAACTCGTTGAGCGCCTCCGCCTGCCACAGACGCAGGGTGTTGATGTTGTTGGTCTTGCAGCCGATAACCGCCATATCATAAGGAACAGCCTTGATGGTCTGGTTCTTAAAGGAAACGCAGACGGTCTCGTCCTCCTTGCGGATGCACCACGGATCCTCAAAGCGCTGCCAGTTGTCGGCAACCTCAACCTGATAGCCGTCCTGAATCAGCTGCTTGAACAGACCGTATTTATAGCGGATGCCGTAGCCGTCGAGGGGTACCTCGTGGGTAGCGGCAGAGTCGAGGTAGCAGGCGGCAAGTCTTCCCAGACCGCCGTTGCCCAGCGCCGCGTCGTCGATATCCTCAAAAACATTGATGTCGATGCCTTTTTTCGCGAGCAGCTTGGTGACGTCGCCTAAAATGCCCAGGCAGTAGAGGTTGTTGTACATCATTCTGCCCATCAGGAATTCCGCGGACATATAGTAAGCGCGTCTTTCACTGTCGTGCTTCGCCTTGCTCTTTGCCCAGTTGGGGGCAATTTCCGCCATAACCGCCTTGCCGAGCGCAAGATGAAGCTCGGAAACCGTCAGCTCCTCAACCTTCTTACAGTACATGGACAGAGCGGTCAGCTCAAGCTTTTCCATAATGTTTCCCATTGTCATTAGTCCTCCAATCGTCCGCATTTCACAGACATTGATTTTAATTTCTCCGCCAACTCCTTGGACATAGCCTCTTCGGTCATTCTCCAGGTCCAGTTGCCGCCGAGGGTAGACGGAGTATTCATCCTCGCTTCCTTGCCGAGACCGAGCAAATCCTGCATCGGCACAATCGCCATGTCCGCCTTACTTTCGTAAGCGGTGCGGATCAGTCCCCAGTTAAACGGCTCGTCGGGAGGCATTTTGCAGTATTCTCTCGCAAAGTCGATATCGCTTTGCTTGGCGGTTTCCAGCCAGCCCATGATGGTGTCGTTATCGTGGGTACCGGTGTAAACCACGCAGTTGTGGTCGTATTTGTGCGGCAGATAGTCGTTTTCCTCGCCGCTGTCAAAGGCGAATTCCAGCACCTTCATGCCCGGATAGCCTGTCTGCTCCATCAGCTCGGTGACGTCGGGCGTCAGTGTGCCCAAATCCTCGGCGACGATTTCAAACTTGCCGACAGCCTCCTCCATCATGCGGAAGAACTTGATGCGCGGACCGACAACCCACTTGCCGTTGACGGCGTTTTCCGCGGGATAAGGAATGGAATAGTAGCTGGCAAACGCGCGGAAGTGGTCGATACGGGTGATGTCGTACAGCTTGGACGCCGCCTTGATGCGCTCAAACCACCACTCGTAGTCGGTCTGCTCAAGATAATCCCAGTCGTACAGCGGATTGCCCCACAGCTGACCGGTGGCGGAGAAGTAATCCGGCGGACAGCCTGCTACCGCGATGGGATCGCCGTCATCATACAGCTGGAACAGCTCGGGATTCGCCCAGGTGTCGGCGCTGTCCATCGCCACGTAAATCGGCATATCGCCTAAAATTTTGATGCCGAGATTGTTGACATACGCGCGGAAGCTTTCCCACTGCTCATAGAATTTGAACTGTACAAACTTCCAGAACGCGATTTCCTTTCTGAGCTTGCGCTCATAGCGGCGAACGGCAATTTCGTCGCGCATCTTGATATCCTCGGGCCACTCGGTCCAGGAAACCATATCAAAGCTCTTCTTCACCGCCATATACAGCGCGTAGTTTTTCAGCCACTTGCTGTTTTTGCGGGTAAAGGAGCGGTATTTTCTCTGATCCTGTTTCTTGAAGTTTTCAAACGCGATGCGCAAAACCTCAAATCTGCTGTTGTAAATTTTCTCGTAATCAACCTCGGTGTCGCTGTCGCCCCAATCGTAGCTGTCAAGCTGCTCCTTGGTCACCAGACCTTCCTCGGCGAGGGTGTCAAGGTCAATCAGGTACGGGTTGCCCGCGTAGGTTGAAAAAGACTGGTACGGCGAGTCGCCGTAGCTTGTCGGTCCAACGGGAAGAATTTGCCAGATGGTCTGACCTGCTTCCTTGAGGTACTCCGCAAATTTGCGTGCCTCTTTGCCGATGGTGCCGATTCCGTAGGGGGAAGGAAGCGAAGTGATTGATAATAATACGCCTGCGCTTCTTGCCATAAATCATCAACTCCATTTCTGACGGATTTAGAATTTTTTCTATGCTGCCGCTGTTAGTCGCACGGGTACATAGTATCAACTGTATTCTACCACAAAAGCCTGTCTTTTTCAAGTATTTTCAACTCGGTTCGGTAACTTTTTTTGTACGGATTCGTGCACGTTTGCCAGTACCGCGCGGATTTAATTGTTAAGGTTGCTGTTTGTCACCGCAAAATCGGTGAAATTTTCCGCAATCTCGGGGAAGGCGCGCAAAAAAACTGCCGCATGGAGCGCGGTACGCTTCATGCGGCAGTCAATTGCTTAAAAGTGATAAAGACTTAGTTTTCTTTTCTTCTCATAAAATATAACACACCGACAGCGGCGAGCAGAACGACAAGAATCATCGCGGCAGGAATTGCCTGACCGGTCTGAACAGCGCCGTTGGCGGCTTCGCTCTTGGTTGCCTCGCTCTTGGTCGCCTCGTCCTTGGTGGCGGAGGTGGTAGCGGGAACGGTGGTGGGCGCCACGGTGGTCTCTGCCACAGTGGTCTCTTCTACGGTGGTTTCGGGAACAGTGGTCGCAGGCTCGGTGGTGGGTTCCGGCTCCACGCCTTCAATCGCCGGAATCGTAAAGGTGTAGGACATAGGCTCCACCTTGCCGGTTTCCGCGGACTCCGCCTCAAGGGTGACGGTCACGGTTTTCTCCACAGCGGAGGGAGCCGCTTCGAGCGTCCAGGTGTGCTGCTTTTCCGCGCGTACATTCAGCTCGGGATAGCTGACCGTTGCTTCGCCGCAGCTGACGCCGTCGGGCACGTTGAGAGTCATTGCCACGGAATTCAGTGTTCCGGTGCCGTTGTTGCTGACATAACCGGTCAGCTTAATCGGATTGTAGCCGGTGCCGTCCTCGTTGACGGTGAAGCTGGAGGTGTTTCTGGTCGCGCCGAGTATCAGCTCGTTGCTTTCCTGAATGTCAATCAGACCAATGCCGTAGTAGGCAGTGCAGACAAAGCTTTCGCCGGGAGCGAGGGTGCGGTTGGTCCAGATAGCGTTGACCGCGCTGTCGCCGGTGGTTCTTGACGGATCACATTCGGGGATGAGGGTGCCGCTGTTCGCGCCGTAGCTGGTGAACTGCACGATATCGGGCTTGCCGGCGCCCTTGGCAAAGGAACCGGTGCCAATCATCGAGGGATTCGAGAGACTGTTGAACGCCTGGAAGGATTCGGGAATATCGTTGCCCTCAAACTGGGTTCTGTTTTCAATGGAGCCGACGCCCGTTACACGGAAGGGCGCGTAGTCATTGTCCTCCACCATGGTATCCAGAAAGATTCTGCACGCGACAGTATGGGCTTCCTCCGTGTTGTTGGTGAAAACAGTAGAAAATTCTACCGTGTCCAGATTGCCGTTAACGCTGTTGGGAATGATTTGGACGTGCTTGGTAATGTCAACATTATTCAACTGAGTTGAGCCGGTGATGGTGTACGTCTCGTTGTCGGCAGTGTCTTCGGTATACAAATTTTCAAATTCATTGTCTACGCTGACATAAAATTTTGAAGTACCGTCGGCTGACTCGCCACTGACAGAACCGAAGGTGAACAGCAGCCTTTTGCCTTCAATGCTGTATAACTCCATCGTGTTGGCGGATGTCTTCGCGATGACGCGATTGCTTTCAACACGCGCGGCGGACACAGCGGTCACAGTACCGGCAACAAGCAGCGCCGCAACGCCGGTAGCCGCGATTTTTTTTATGATGTGCTTCATAAACAGATGCTCCTTTTTTGAGTATTATGCAAGTTAAGTGTATCATTTTGTTTCCGTAAAGTCAATGTTTTTGTAAAAAAAAGAGCATAATTATCGGATTGCGCTACGTTGTGTAATCATATTAATTTGTTTTTATTGATATTAACCTGTGTCAGTTTTATGAATTCAGGAATGATGCTTTATGAATTGCCCTAAAAAATCCTGTACAAAACCGGACAACTATGATATACTAAATATATGTATGCGTTTTTAATGGGGGAATATTATGAAGCTACACGGTATTCATGTACCGCACAAAAAAAACACGGCGGACTGCGCGCCTGTCCGGCTTGCGCCGCCGAAAACGGTGTCGATTCCGATGTCGATGCACATCGGCAGACCGGCGAAGCCCGTCGTCAAGCGCGGCGACGAGGTGAAGGTCGGCACCCTGATTGCCGAGGCGGACGGCTACATTTCCGCGCCGATTCACGCGAGTGTCTCGGGCAAGGTGCAGAAAATCGACGAAATGACCGTCAGCAACGGCTCCAAGGTGCCGTGTGTCATCATCGAGAGCGACGGCTTGCAGACGCCCGACGCCAACGTCACGCCGCCCGATGTGCACGATTACGACAGCTTTGTCGAAGCGGTCAAAAACAGCGGCTCCGTCGGACTGGGCGGCGCCGGCTTTCCGACCTTCGTCAAGTTCGTCACCAAGGATATGTCGGTGTTTCAGGAGGTTGTCATCAACGCCGCCGAGTGCGAGCCGTACATCACCTCCGACACGCGCACGATGCTTGACCGCGCCGACGCGGTGTTTCGCGGCATTGACCTGCTGAAAACATATCTCGGCATCAAAAAATTCATCATCGGCATCGAAAACAACAAGCCGGCAGCCATTGCCGAAATGCGCAGGCTGGCGGCAAAAACAGACGGTGTGGAAGTCAGGGTGCTGCCGGCGATGTATCCGCAGGGCGGCGAAAAGGTGCTGATTTTCAACTGTACCGGCAAAATCGTTCCCAAGGGCGGCTTGCCGCTGGACGTCGGCGTGATTGTGATTAACGTCACCACCCTCGCCTTCATCGCGGAGTACCTCGAAACCGGTATGCCGCTGGTCGAAAAATGCCTGACCGTGGACGGCAGCGCCGTCAAGGCGCCGAAAAACGTGATTGCCCCCATCGGAATGTCGATTGCCGATGTGCTCGAGGCAGCCGGCGGCGTCAAGACAGCGCCTGCCAAGGTGCTCTACGGAGGTCCCATGATGGGACTGACCGTGCCGTCGCTCGACTGCCCGATTCTCAAAAACACCAACGCGATTGTCGCCATGGACGCCCGGGAAGCCAAGCCGCCCAAGACCACGCCGTGCATCAGCTGCGGCGCCTGCGTCAACCATTGTCCGCTGCGGCTCGATCCGCGCTCCATCGCGATTGCCTATAAAAAGAACAGCGCGGAGGAGCTGGAAACGCTCTGTGTGGACTTGTGCATGGAGTGCGGCTGCTGCGCCTACATCTGTCCGGCGCACCGTCCGCTGGTACAGACCAACAAGCTTGCCAAATTCGTGCTCAGACAGTATCAAAGCAACAAAAAGGAGGGAAAAGGATGAACAAGCTGATTTCGACCGTTTCTCCTCATTTCCATACGACGCGTACCACGCAGAAAATTATGCTGGACGTCATTATCGCCCTGTGTCCGACGGCGATTGCCTCCGTGGTGATTTTCGGATGGCGCGCCATGCTTGTCATCGCCGTCTGCGTCGGCGTGTGTGTGCTTTCGGAGTTTCTGTTTGAAAAGCTCTGCAAGCGTGAAAACACCGTGTCCGACCTCTCGTCCGTCGTCACCGGTATGCTCCTTGCCTTCAACCTGCCCGTCACCATTCCGCTCTGGCAGGCGGCAATCGGCAGCGTAGCCGCGATTATCGTGGTCAAGCAGCTGTTCGGCGGCATCGGTCAGAACTTTGCCAACCCCGCCATCACCGCGCGTATCATCATGCTCGTCGCGTTTTCCGGCGAGATGACGCACTGGATTGCGCCCGCAGGCTTTTTGACGCCTGTGGACGCCGCGACAAGCGCCACGCCGCTTGCCGCCATGACCAACGGCACAGAGCTGCCGTCCTACCTTGATTTGTTCCTCGGCAATTACGGCGGCTGCATCGGCGAAACCTGCTCGCTGACCTTGCTGCTCGGCGGCGTCTATTTATTGATACGCCGCGTCATCAGCTGGCACACGCCGGTCGCCTTTATCGGCACCGTCGCCCTGCTCTCGCTAATCTGCGGCAAGGACGTACTCGCGCAGCTGCTCTCCGGCGGTCTGCTGATTGCCGCGATTTTCATGGCGACCGATTACGCCACCACCCCCAATACCAAATGGGGCAAGATTATTTTCGGCGTTGGCTGCGGTCTGATTACCATCCTGATTCGCTTCTGGGGCAACTACCCCGAGGGCGTGAGCTATTCCATTCTGATTATGAACATCCTCACGCCGTATATCTCCAAGCTGACGCGCTCCAAGCCTCTGACGGGAGGTGTGAAGCCATGAAGGACATCCTCAAGCCCATCGCGGTGCTCGGCGCGATTTGTCTGATTGTCACCGCTCTGCTTGCCTTCATCAACTCCGTCACCTCGCCGATTATCACGGCGGCGGAGCAGCGGGCGGCGCAGGAAGCGCGTTTGGAGGTCATGCCCGAAGCCACCTCGTTTGAGCCGCTCGAGGCGGAGCTTCCCGAGGGCGTCACGGAAGCGTACCTTGCCGACAACGGCGGCTATGTCCTGCTGCTCTCCACCAAGGGCTACGGCGGCGAAATCATCCTTGCCTGCGGTATTCTGGACGGCAAGATTGTCAAAATCAAAACCCTCTCGCACAGCGAGACCAGCGGCATCGGCACCAAGGTCGTCGCGAGCGACTACGGCGACAGCTACTGCGGCACGTCCGAGGAGGACTATGAAAGCGTTGACACCGTCACCGGCGCGACGATTTCGTCCAAGGCATACCGCAAGGCGCTTGCCGCGGCGTTTGAGGCGGTTGATAGATTGGAAAAGGAGGCGATGTGATGAACACCCTGCAAAATTTCTCCAAGGGCTTGGTAAAAGAAAATCCGGTTTTGGTGCTGGTACTCGGCACCTGTCCCACACTCGCCACCTCGACGAGCATTTCCAACGCCCTCGGCATGGGCTTGGCGGCAACAGTGGTGCTGCTCTGCTCCAACGTCGTCATCTCCGCGCTGCGCAAGGTCATCCCCGACAAGGTGCGTATTCCGTGCTACATCGTGCTCATCGCCGGCTTTGTCACCATGGTGCAGATGCTTGTCAAGGCGTTCGCGCCGGCGCTCGACGCGTCGCTCGGCATTTATCTGCCGCTGATTGTCGTCAACTGTATTATCCTCGGCAGAGCGGAAATGTTCGCCAATAAAAATAAAGTCTTTGATTCCGCTGTGGACGCGCTCGGCATGGGAGCCGGCTTTACGCTTGCGCTCAGCCTGATGGCGCTGATTCGCGAGGTGTTCGGCAACGGCACCTTCTTTGGTCTGCCCATTCCCGTGTTGGCGGATAATCATATTT
>JAFUUV010000219.1 GCA_017471345.1 Ruminococcus sp. | reverse complement strand
TAACGCAAATTCTCACTTCAATGCCGCTTGGAAGGATCAGTTGGTATCGTATAACGGAACGGAAATCATCTATGATGATTTGGGTAATCCGCTCCATTATCGTGACGGAATGGAATTTGAGTGGACGCGCGGCAGACTGCTTGACACGGTTACGGTCAATAACACTGAGATTCAGATGTATTATGACAGCAACGGCTTGCGTACCAGAAAAGGCAATACATACTATTATTACGATAGTGAAAGCAAGCTCATTGCGACTCAAAAAGGCACTATCACGCTGTTCTTCTATTACGACAGCGCAGGAAATCCGATTGCCTTTTCTTACAACGGCTGTATGCATTATTACGTGAAGAACCTTCAGGGTGATATTGTCCGTGTCGTCAACGAAGCCGGCAATACAGTCGCGAGCTATGAGTACGACGCGTGGGGCAAGCTCTTTGCCGCGAAGAATTACTATGGAGTTCCCGTCACCGACCCCAACAGCATTGTTTTAGTGAATCCCCTTCGCTACCGCAGCTATGTCTATGATGATGAAACCGGCTTGTACTATCTCCAATCGCGCTACTATGACCCGACGACGTGCAGATTTCTCAATGCGGATGTGTATTGTGACACATTATCAGGCTCTCCGTTAAGTACAAATATGTTTGCATATTGTGAGAACTGCCCGTTATTGAGATACGATAAAAACGGCAAAGATGCTTGGTGGATTCAGTCGCCGAGTAGTGTATACGGCTTTGGACACACATCGCTGCTTATCCAAGAAAAAACTGGATATTGGTGGTATTTTTATTGGGGTGAAACAAGTATTCAATACTTCTTCCTAGGAACTGTAAAGCAAGTGGATATAGACGATTATGTTGAGAGAACCATTATTAGATACAATCGCGAGTTAAGAAAACGCTATGCATACGTTGAACATTATAATAAATCTATTCGATTTAAAGGAAATTTCACGGGTACTCATAGTTATATTATGAGATTGATTAACGATATTTCAAGAAAGTATAATAAGATAGTCCATAAGTTAAGGTTCAATCCCAGTATGGCTAAATATCAATATTCATCTTTAAATAAAAGTGAACATATGTATTATAAAAATAAACTTCGACCACAATCAATGATTATTGACGGAAATACCGAGTTGTATGATGTTCTAAATCTAAATTGCATGCAGGTGAGTAGTATTGCACTATCTTACGGTATGGTAAAAAACGTAAATAAAGCTTACTTTCAGAGTCAAATACTCGGTCTGGGCACTTATCACATTCCAAATTGCGCATATAATATCTTATTAGGCTTTCATTTTGGAAACGAGGTGATTTCTAGATGAAAAAGACTAAAAAAATTTGGCTCTCAATTTTAATTGTTCTTTCGAGTATTTTAGCTTTAGCATTGATTGTATATTTCTTGTTGTTTAATACATATTATCTTGGCAACTATAATGTTTCTCAAAACATGATTGATAACACTTACAACAATATGCGCGTCAACCACTTTTCTATGCTGGAGAGTTGTGGTGACAGAGTATATTATACACTACCAAATCGGTTGTTCAAAAACGGGATGTATGAAATAACAGATCATATTCAGAAAAGAATATATTGGAACGGATCTCTGACATCGGGTTCTGAATTGATTTCAGATTATTCTTTTATGAATAAACTGCTTGGATATCAAATTCAATCTGTTGACGGAAAATACTATATAGATTATTTTGATATAGAAATGGGTGAATATGTTCGTTTTCTCGAATTAACTTGTCCGAGCGGAGAAAAGGTTGATGACTTTTTCACATTAAATCAGAGCTTGTATTATACTACCCAAAATACGGGTAATATCTACCGATATAATGAAAACGGTTATCAGATTGCGGCTTCAAACAGTATTTGCGGCGGAACTTATTGTGCTGTTGGATTTTTTAAGGATAATCTGTATTATTACTTGTTAAATGATACAGACACCTTTAAAATATACAAAATGAGTCTGTTTGATCGTTCTCCGACTGTATGTGTAAGCTTTGATGATTATACAATTAAAGATAAAATTTATGATTACTGTTTTCTTGATGATTTCTTTCTGTATGTTGTCAATGAAGGCGATAGTAACATAATATACAGTTATGATTTTTCAGACAAAAATACGCAACATATCATGACAACGACCGAGTCGGTTTACATAAACGGATATAATAATTTTGCCTTTTGGGGATTAAAATACGGAGATGAAAAAGGGTTATACTCATATACAAAGGAAAATGGCTCTCGTAAAGTTTTTAACAACTATGTCAGTAATGTATATATCATAGATACTAATACTGTTTACTTTACAGACGACAACTGGTCATTGTATCGTGTTACCCATGATGGAGTAATTCTAAACAAGTTTTTCTGAATGTATTCAGCAGGATAAGCCCACCTCGTTCTCTAACGGAACGGATATGTACTACTACGTCAAGAATTTGCAGGGTGATATCGTTAGGATTGTCGATTCAAGCGGCACTGTGGTTGTCAACTATTCCTACAATGTATGGGGCAAATCCCTTTCAGTGGATTATAACAGCAACAATTCCAGTGAATTGAACGCAGTCCTTACGCTTAACTCCCTTCGCTACCGCGGCTATGTCTATGATGATGAAACCGGATTGTACTATCTCCAATCGCGTTACTATGACCCGACGACGTGCAGGTTTATTAATGCGGATGTGTATTGTGATACGCAATCAGGTTCTCCGTTAAGTACGAATATGTTTGCTTATTGTGAGAATTGTCCGTTATTGAGATACGATAAGGACGGCAAAGATGCTTGGTAGATTCAGTCGCCGAGTAGTGTATACGGCTTTGGACACACATCGCTGCTTATCCAAGAAAAAACTGGATATTGGTGGTATTTTTATTGGGGTGAAACAAGTATTCAATCCTCCTACAATATAAATTAAGGTGATAGGCACGGCAGCCAGCCGTGTCTATTTCCATTTCAATGCCGAAGCTGTTAGAATGAGAGAGAATGGTCTGACACATCAAACCATGAACTAATACGTTCGTAAAGAAGTCAGTCAGTCGCTTTCTCATTCGCAGCATTCGATTTGCGCAGGTTGTACCGTCGAGCTTCCGACGCGTTCGTGTAACACTCAGGAGATTGAACAGGCGTTGAGCAAAGAGCGGAATACCATATCATTATCTCAGGAGGTTTTTATTATGAACTCAGTCGGAATTGATGTTTCCAAAGGAAAGTCGATGGTCGCGGCTCTGCGTCCGATGGGTGAAGTTGCGCTGCGTCCCACGGAGTATCTTCACACGGAAATTGAGCTTGAAAGATTGGCTTATGACATTCTCGCTCTCGGAGAAGATACCCGCGTGGTGATGGAAGCCACAGGTCGCTATCACGAGCCCGTAGCCGCAGCCCTCCATGAATATGGGATTTACGTAAGTGTTCTGAATCCCATTTTAATCCACCAAAGCGGTGGAGGTTCGGTTAGAAAAGTCAAGTCCGATAAAAAGGACGCTATCAAAATCGCTAAATACGGACTTGACAATTGGGTTGAACTGAGAGAATACACGCCCGTGGACGCTCTCAGGCAACAGCTGAAATTATTAAGCAGGCAATATATCCTCTACATGAAAAGCGTTGTATCCCTGAAAAATAACCTTATTTCGCTTACTGACAAGGTTTTTCCCGGAGTCAACGAGCTGTTCACAAGCCCTGAAAAGCCCGACGGTCACCAGAAATGGGTAGATTTTGTGGAATCTTTCTGGCACTGCGAATGTATTTCCCTTCTCAGCGAAAAAGTTTTTACTGAACGCTATCGTAAATGGTGCAAACGAAAGCACTACCATTTCAGCTTTCAAAAAGCGAAGGATATTTATATTGAAAGCTTGGGGCATATTGTAACTCTGCCGAAAAACAGCAACACCAAGCTTCTTATTACAACTGCCGCCAAACAGTTGACTGCTTTTAAGTGTCAGCTTGCGGTGTTGAAAAACGAGATGGTCTCGCTTGCGAAGCAACTCCCTGAATACGATACCGTCATCAATCTGTACGGTGTTGGTGACATTACCGCTGTTCAGCTTATCGCGGAAATCGGGGACGTTCGCCGCTTCCCAAACAGAAACGCTCTTGTCGGATTCGCCGGTGTAGATCCCTGCGTTGACCAATCCGGTAAACACAACTCTCGCAGCAATCCTACAACCAAGCGAGGCTCAGCTCATTTAAGACGAACTCTCTTTCAAGTGATTTCTGCATACGTCAAACAAAAACCGCTTAGCGAGCCTGTTTACCAGTTCCTTTGCAAAAAACGTTCGGAAGGGAGGCACTTCGTAAGGAAGTTGCCTCCCTTTCGGCCTTTGTAAAACAGTCGGATAGCTAAGATTGTAGGATAAAATCTATACTTTACGGAGGTTTTACAAATGAGAAGAACGAGTTATCACGTCTACCTTAATGGCGAAGAAAGACGGTTGTTAATTAACAGTCTGAATGATTCGAGAAACAAGTTGATTGCCGAGGGCAGATATACCGACCTTATTGATGAAGTCTTGATTAAGGTTGCTAATGCTAAAATCCAGAAAATTAAAGTGGTCAGCAAATGTCCATAAACAGCATATTTACAACATTTGAGGACATTAATGATTTTACCTTAACACATCAAATAATACACTTAATAACCCGCATAAATACTGACCTTTTTCAAGCAAACTTTGTACACATTTTCGACTATTAAGGAGGACAACGATTATGACAAATAAGATTACATACACTCAGCAAGGAGATTATCTTTTACCTAACCTGATATTACCCGAGCAACCAAAGGTTGAAATCGGAGTATGGGGCAAGCGGCATTTGAAATATATCAAACGTTACCGCCCAATCTTATATACCAATCTATTGACAAGCTGTAAGCTCATCGCTTACCTCGCCGACATTAATGAGCAGGCAGAGGATATGTTTTTTCGGTTAGTCAAACAACTTGCCGAAAAGGAAGGTGTATCTGAACAACTTAAAGCGGACAATCAAATGTTATGGGTTAGGCGTATGAATAATATCCGTAACCAGGCTACGGAGATAGTAAACAACGAATTGATAAATGTATAAACTCAATGGGCGAAGATGTTTTTTCATCTTCGCTTTTTTGTTCACAAAATTGTATGTAAAATTTGGTGTATAATATACAAAATAATAATTTACTTTTTTTACAAGTAGATAATTGTAAAAATACAGTGGTTAATGCTAGAATATAGTAGAGTTCTAGGATATTTTGTAACAAATTAATTATTATAAGCAAAGGAGGAACAGAATGGGTGAATTTATAAAAAACCATAATATTTGGATTACTCCTGCAATAACAATAGTACTAACCATTGTTATGAAAATAGCCGCAAAGCCTGACTCTATTACTATCACATATAAAGATTGGCTTGATTTTGGCTTTGATATTTCTATTTCGGCTATTATTTGTTTAATTGCAGCTGTAAAGAATGACACAGGAGTATGGTTAATTGTTCTCTCTTTTTTCCTTATGATATTAATAACTGTTATTGTAAACAGGACAGGTTGGGATAAGGCTCAAAGAGAAAAGAAACTTATTGGAATAATAATACCAGATATTATGGGAGTATTTATTTTAGCGATTGTGATGCTATATAACGGAGGTGTAATAATATGAAAAAAATATATCAGATCTTAAAAAAGAATCATAATTCCTTATTTGTAATTTCACTTACAATTTCTGCTGTTGCAGTCTCTGGTGCTATGATTGCAGTATTTCTTCCAAGAAGTACATTTGACTTAGAGAATAGTTCGATTTTCCTTGTTTTATCTTTACTATTATCCTTAATAACTCTTTTTTCTTATATTATTATGGTTTTCTCAAGAGTAAAACCCACAAAAAATATTTTTGTTTCTTTTTCCGATAAAGATAGATTATATGCAGAAAGAATAAAGGAAGAATTATCAGAAAAATTTAAAACTCTTTCAAAATATAAGTATAATATTTTTACTGACGAAGATATTCCTTATGGGGTTGAAATAAACAAATATATTTTGTCTTTGATAGATAAGTCTAGTGTTTTTTTGATTATAGTGTCCACTTCGTATACTGAAAGCAAAAACTGTCGTAAGGAACTCAATTATATTGTTAATAAACAAGCTAACAACAATGATGTTAATGTTATTCCAATAGTGTTAGATAGTTATGGTAATTTATCAGAATTAGGTTATAATCTGAATAATATAAAATCATTGTCTTTAATAGATTGTATGGACTCGGAGGGTGAGTTTAAAAAACGAATCAATTTTTTAGCGACTGATTTGATAAAACATATCAAATAACATAAAGGGATTTGCTTTATTAGACTTTAACGAAAAAAATTATATTAGCGAAGGTGAGTTTTCATCTTCGCTATTTTTTTAAAGTTCTTTGTGGATTTAGAAACAGTATTTTATTGCTAATAAAAGTGATTACCATTATTTTTTGTTCACAAATTTGTATGCGAAATTTAGTTTATTATCCACAAAAACTGTGATTTCCTTTTTGCTAAGTCGATAATTGTAAAAAGACAGTTGAAAGTGGTAAAATAATAGTATATTAGTATAGTTAGGAGAAAAGATTATGAATAGTGTAATCTTCAAATTGATTTGTGAATCCATAATATTCATTGCCGCTATTATTACTGCAATTGTCAGCAATAAAAAAGACAAAAAAGTTCTTACAATATTTGCAATAATAGCTGCAATAGCCGCTTTCGCTAGTTCGTTTATTTTTAATGATGTGCCGAAACCAAATATTAACAGGGAACCAGATTATTCAGCGGTGGTTTTATCAGCAGACGATGGATTTGACATAGAATATAGAATATCAACCAATGGTGATTCTAGCAACGAATGGATAAAATACGATAAACCATTTAAGCTTGAAAGAAGTGCTATAATTTATGCACGAGCCAAAACACTATGGTATAAAAGCGAGGAAGAATATAGAGCTGCTTATTTATCAGAAAATGGACTGGTTTATTTTGGAAGTGCCGAAGAACCAAGCGATACTATCTTAAGTATCAGTGCTTCATATAATATAAAAGATCCAATTGTAAACAAACAAGCGGGAAACCATTATGAAGGTTACGAGATAAAAAAAGAAGATATTAAAGTTACTGGGATCACTATTAATGGAGAAGAAAAAGAAATTAAGAACTTTTCGTATTCGCCTAGAATACTAAAACTAGGAAAAAACACTATAAAAGTCGAATATTCCATTGCAGATGAAATGTCAATTAGCTCCAATTTATATGTGAATGGTGATAGCCCGGCTTTAATAAAATTGTCATCAAAATACATTGGCGGAAATGTTTATTTTGATACCAAATTAGATAGTACTAATTTCAGTGTAAAAGGTACATATGAAGATGGAACACAAAAGGATATATCAGGTTTTTCGGTTTCTCCTACTGAAGTAAAAGAAGGTAAAAATATAATAACAATTACAAAAGATGGACTTTCTGACACAGTGGAAATAAATGCAATTGACAGAGAAACAATTACAGAAAATGAAGTTGAGCCTAATGATGAAATCAGTAGTGCTAATGATATTGACGTTAATGTGAAATATTCTGGAAACTTAAAAGATGAAGACGATGTAGATTATTACAGATTGTACATAAAACAAAAAGGAAATATTTATATTAAACTTTCCCATCCCAAAATTGATGATGGCGGAACTTTTTGGAATGTTTCTTTTTTAAGTCAGGACGAAGAACCTATTGTTGAATTAAATTCAACAGGAAAAAATGTTGACACCACCTCAAGTAAAGCAAGAGTTTCAGCAGGAGTGTATTACATAAAAGTATCAAATTATTATTCCAAAGAAAAATATACAATATCTACTCTGTTTGAGGAAGAAGATGATTTGTATGAAAGCGAACCAAATGATGACTTGAACAATGAAGCAATGATAATTGAACTTGATAAGAAGTATACAGGAAATCTTACGACAGAAGATGATATAGATTATTATAAGTTTACACTTAACGAAAAAAGAAAAGTTTGGATTGATTATTCTCATCAAAAAACAAGCACTAGAGATACTTTATGGTCTTTGTCTTTATTAGGCGATTCAGAAGGTTCAATTCTATCTTTAAACTCAACAGGAGAAAACGCAAATATTACCTCTGATGGTGTTCGACTTCCCGCGGGCAATTACTACCTAAAGATTAAGGATTATTATTGGTCTGATATGGATTATTCGTTTTGTATTAACTCAAAAAAAGAAGGGGATGATTTTGAAACTGAAGAAAACAATGATTATGGAACTGCAACAAAAATCTCAATCAATTCTAGCATTACCGGCAATGTGCAATCTGAAGATGATGTGGATTTTTATCGATTTGATTTAAAGAACAGTGCATCGATCAACATAAGTTTTTCTCACGAACAATTCGATAGTCGGGACACATACTGGTGCTATCAACTCTATAGTGCTAAATCAAGTGAAGCATTAAAAAACGATGGAGACGACACAACAGTCTACATAAAAGGTGATTCTTCAAATACTATTTCAAATAATTGGAGTTCCCTAAAATCAGGTACATATTTTATCAAGGTATATAAATATTACTATTGTAATAATGACTATACTATTTCATTATCTGACTAGCTGACTAAATAACAATATATATACATACAAGCAGACGAAGGCGTATGCCTTCGTCTGCTTGTATGTATATCAAAAAACTGAAAAGATTATCTTGACAAATAGAGGTTACTGTTGTAAACTATAATTAAAGGTTACAGCTGTAGTCTATTATAAGCGAGGTGAGAAAATGAAGAACGAAATCAATATTTCCGAATCGGAGTGGACTGTAATGGAGTATCTCTGGAGCAATCCTTTGGTAACGATTACGGAAATCCGCAAGGCATTGTCATCGACAGGCTGGAGCGATTCTACTATCAAGACGTTAGTACGCAGACTCGTTTCTAAAAATGCTGTTGGGATCAACGATGAAGCGGCAACCTTCCGCTACTACCCGCTGATTTCTCAACAGGAATGTCGGCTTAAGGAAACCAAGAGCTTTATTAATCGTGTATATGACGGATCTGTCAGTATGCTCGTCACCAATCTGGCGGCAGATTCAAACCTTACAGATAAGGAAACCGAGGAACTACTGGCTCTCATTGAAAAGATGGGAAAGGAGCAGGAGAAATGAAAAATCAACTGCTTGTTGACTGGTTATTAGGTCTTGCTCCTAAACTCAGTCCGACTTACATTACATACAGTTGGCTGATACATACCACAATCTATGTAACGATTACTGCGCTGTTCATTATTCTGTTCAAGCTGATATTTAGGAACAGGCTGAAAGCAAAATGGCATTTCCTCATATGGGTTGTTTTACTTATCAGATTTATTGTTCCTGTTCTGCCTTCGAGCCCTGTTTCCTTTTTCAATACTGTAAAGGTAGATGAAAGCGTGATTGAACAAAGCTCCTATCAATCTATCGTTTCATCTTCGGATAAAGACAATGATAATCCTGACGAGAATCATTATACCGTTGCGCAGGGTTTACAAAAGATGGTTGAAGCCGAACAAAACACAGAAGATCACAAAAGCGTAGCTACATCAGGCTACACGATTCAGATAGACGCAATCGTTACATATGTTTGGCTTGGTGGCACCGTGGTATTACTTGGTTATTTCATAACCGTTCTTGCGATTTACAGACATAAGCTAAAGAGAAGTCGCAGAGAATACGACAACTTGACGTTGCTTGATAAATGTAAAGATCAGCTCCAGATAAAGAGAATAGTTCGAGTGTATTATGCGGACACAACGCCTATGCTGATCGGGCTTTTCAAGCCTTCCGTCTACGTGCCCGATGGTTTGAGTGAAGCGGAACTTGAAGCAACACTTCTTCACGAATTAAATCATATGAAGCACCTTGATGTTTTGTTGTCAGCGATTGCTACATTCGTGTTATGCCTTAATTGGTTTAATCCAATTATCTGGATTAGCTTCTTTATGTTCAAGCGTGACCTTGAGGTCTATTGCGACGATCGAACGTTAAAGCACACCGAAAATAAACAAAGCTACGCTATGCTTTTACTGAAAACAGCCACAGCACGAAAAGAAAGATTTGTTCTCGGAACTACCTCTCTGCAAAGCGGAAAAGCTGATGTTAAACGTAGAATCCGCTATATGGCGAAATATAAGAAACTGAAAGCTGTAGGTACTGTCTTAGCGGTTGTCTTAGTATCGACGCTCCTCATGGGCTGTCTTACTAACGCCGGAGTTTTTACCAAGAAAACATCAACGATTGAAAACCCGGCAAACGGTTGCAAAATGGATATTGTTCTGGATAAATCCTTTGCCGGTGATGATTATCTCACAGGTGACGGCACATTCTTCGAGTTTCATACCGACAAGCCCATTGAAGAAATTGCGACCAGATTTATTTCCGACAATCCTGATTTCGGAATCATATATCAGGACGATCAGCAAGCGCTGCTGATACAAGATAATCCGTATAGTCAGGACTATTTTCCCTATCTGTTGCTCACAAAGAAGATCAGCGATAAAAGCGGCAAAGATGTCGAAAATATCGTGTTTCTTGAAGCTGTCGGAGCGAATCAGTATATCCCCTCTTATCAGGATTCTCTGACAATGGCAGGAAATAATGCAACCGAGAAAAAGTTCAGTTATTATTTTCCCGAGCATCTTCGTGCTGATTACCGCTATACTAACTATAAGAATCATTCATATGAGGTTGATCAAAGCAATCCCTTTGAACAAGAAATTGAACTGATACATCACAACGGCAAATTTAATCAGCTTATCAATTTCTATCAACATATCTTCGTTGACCGTAACCCTGACTTAGAAACAAAAGCGTATGATAACGGCGATGGCGAGATACTTATCAACAATCCGTCAGGACAGCCGGTGTTTAAGATTTTCTATAACGCCGAGAGGAATACTGTAAAATACGCGCCTTATGCCGCCTTTGCTGCCGAAAGCGCAAGCAGTGTAATTTATCGCTTGGAAAACGCAATTCAAAGGCAGGACAGAAAGTTAATGGAAAGCTGCTTTGAATACCTTTCGGATAGTGGTTATGAGCAACTCAGTTCTATAAAGCCTGATTTTCGAGTGGAAAAGATTATCCCTGCTAATATCGATAATGTGTATTTCAGATATGATTATATTGTCCAAGCTATGATTGATTACAATGATGGGATGGGCTATAATCAGCGCAACAAACGGTTTACAGTTGAATACATAGGAGAAGAGCCCAAAATCACTTATACTCAGCTGTCGAGCTTTAATGAAAGTGCAAATACCGATGAAAGGAACCAATCCACGGTTAATCAGACACGTTTTATCAACGAAAAACTCGGTGAACCGGATTTATCAGACTATTATAAAACAACCTTCAGTAAACCGCCTGATATTCTATTTGCTGATAACTCAAAAGTGTGCCTTCCCCGAAAAAATAGACAAAAAACGCAGGCCAAAAACCGAATGAAAAGAATGACAAATGTGATATAAAGTTGTTCTGCGAGATCGCATTTATTCCACGGTTCGCTTGACAATGAGCCTCTGAAAGTATGATTTCAGGCACGGTGGAGCGGTGGCACACGCCTTGGCAAGAAAAGCCTATCATACTTTCTCACTCATTGTCAAGCGACTTTCGCGGCATAAACGCTGCGAAGGTGTTCCTCAAATTCGCTCGGTGACATTCAACCGATACCCGAATGGGGACGGATGGCATTGTAGTATGTTTCGATGTAGGCGAAAATATCCGCCTGCGCCTCCGCGCGGGTCTTGTAATGCTTGTGGTGTACAAGCTCGTTTTTAAGACAGCTGAAGAAATTCTCGGCGACAGCGTTGTCATACGGATCGCCCTTGCGTGACATACTTTGCGTTATGCCGAAATTGGCAAGCGCTTCGCGGTATTTGTTGGACGCGTACTGAACGCCTCTGTCGCTGTGGAAAATCAGATCGCCCTCTGGTTTTTGCCGGTTGTACGCCATTGAGAGGGCGGTTACAACGAGATTGGCGTCAATACGTTCCGAAAAAGCATAACCGACGATTTTCTTGGTGCACAAATCCTTGACGGTGGCGAGATACAGCCAGCCTTCATCGGTTCTGATGTAGGTGATATCACCGACCCACTTGGAATTGGGTACATCGGCGAAAAAGTCACGTTTTAAGAGGTTTTCGCAGATAGGATAATGATGATTTGAGTTGGTGGTAGACTTGTAGGCGTTTTTGCGGATGGAGTGGATATTGTATTTTTTCATAAGCCGGTGAATACGGTTGCGTGAACAGCGCATCTGCTTCTTCAGCGTATGATAGATGCCGTCCAGCCCCATAGCAGGATACTGCTGATGAAGGGTGATGATGGCGCACAGCAGTACCTGTTCCTCGCGTTTGCGCTTGGAAATGCCGCGAAGCTTCCAGGCGTTATAGCCGCTCCGGTTAATTTCGAGCATACGGCATAGCTTATCCACAGAGAATTTGGAGCGGTAAGCATCGACAAAGCGATACTTGTCCTCTATGGTTGTGAAAGTATGCCGACGGATTTTTTTAGGATTTCGATGACCTCGTCTTTCTCGGCTAATTGCTTGCGGAGCCGCTTATTCTCCGCTTCAAGTTCCTTTTGACGGTTGTCAGCGCGGTGCTGTTTGGCAACCTCGGCAGGTTTGTAGCCGGAAGCGTTCAGCCATGAACGCAGCGTGTCGGGACAAATACCGAGATTCTTGGCGGCAGTTTTGAG
>JAFUUV010000218.1 GCA_017471345.1 Ruminococcus sp. | reverse complement strand
CTCTGAATTTGTACCCTGTTTTTCCTGCCGGTACCGTTCTGCGGCTGATTGTATCGTTACGCAAGGATGCCGACCGCTGTCAGGTACAGCTCGCTGCCGCCCGTCAGGTCAAACACGCAGTCGTCATTGCTGTTGATAATTTCCTCAAGCAGGGCGGTGATGGCGGAAATGCTGTTTTCGTTTTTTACCTCCATGGATGTAAAGGTTGTCTGAATGCCACGGCTTTGCAGCACTGTCCGGTAGCGCTTGATGCGTTTGTCCATCCGGTTGATGTTTTTGCCGAGCAGAATGGTTTTTTCGGGCGCGTACATCAGTGTGCTGCCGATGTTTTCGCAGTCGTCCTTGTCAAAATATTCGATAACAGTCATTTTTGTGCCTCTTTCGTCCGGAATTTAACATTATTGTAGCACAATCACTACACAAGGTCAACAAAGTTGTTGGAACAATTTGTCGGAAAATATTGAAATTAACGGATTTTTGGTATATAATAATCTAAGTATACCACAAGACCGTCGGGAAAGGATGTTGTTTTATGAAATGCCCGTCATGCGGTACATCTAACGAAAACGGCGCAAGCTTCTGCCGCGCCTGCGGCAAACCGCTGCCGTCGTCTCCGCCGCCCCAGAAGAGCTACAAACCGCTTGCCATCGCCATTATTGCGGTCAGCGTTGCCGTCATCAGCGTTGTCGCGTTTTTCATTGTTAAGCTTTTGATTGACCGCGGCATTTCCCCCGAGGACGAAGCCACCGCGCCGACTGTTTCGCATACCGTACAAATCGCTACCACGGAGCCGCCGACAGAGCCGCCGACAACCACCGACGCCGTTTCGGTTCCCAATGTGACCGGCGCCAAGGTGGGCGACGCCTACAGCAAGCTCGGCGAAGCCGGTCTGGACTATCAGGCGACGTTTGAGTACAGCGACAGCGTGCCGCAGGATTATGTGATTTCCCAGACGCCCTCCGCTGCCACCAAGGTCAAAAAGGGCGACACCGTCCACGTCACCATCTCTCTCGGCGCAAAGCCCAAGGAGGAATCCCGTTCCTCTGCCGCGCCGCAGGTCAGCAGCACTTCTGCGGATTATATTTTGCCGTACTCCAACTCCTCTTATCTCACCGAAAGCGACCTTGCCGGTATGACCAGGGATCGCATGGAGCTTGCCCTGAACGAAATCTATGCCCGTCACGGCGGCACCTTCAAGAACAGCGACCTTTCGAACTATTTTAATTCCAAGTCGTGGTACCACGGTACCGTCAGCGCCACTTCGATTCCGTCGAGCGAGTTTAACGTCTATGAGAAGTACAATATCAACTTCATCGTCACCGTCATGAAAAAGCTCGGCTACCGCAAATAAAAATCAGGCGCCGTGTCCGCGGACACAGCGCCTTTGCTATGCTTTTTTCAGCACCCTGAGAATTTTGCTGACGTACATTTTATGGTAGTCGTCCTGATAGAACTGCTTCACCATGTCGTCGCGGATGCACGCCTCCGCCAAGTCCTGCGCGTACAGTTTTTTGCAAAGCAGCACCAGCCGCGCCTCCTCAAAATACGGTATGCCTTCGGCACTGAAGGCAGGCGTCAGTCCGGTTTCCTTCACCTTGTCCACATCTCTGCCGCTTTTGCTGCCGCAGTAACGCAGCGCCGCGCGGTGTTCCTCGTCAAAGAAGCTCATGGAGAAGCAGTCGCCGCGCTCGGTAAAGCCGAAGGTATAGCGCTGCGGACGGATGAAGGTGAACGCTACGGGCTTGTTCCACAGGATGCCGGCGCCGCCCCAGCTGACGGTCATGGTGTTGAAGCATTCCTCTGTGCCTGCCGTCACCAGCGCCCAGTCCTCGCCAATCAGCTTGAAAACGTTGTCTGTCATCTCTTGCGGCATGATTTCCGTAAAGCTTGCCATCACATCATATCCTTTCGATTTTTGGCGGTCGGCGGCAGTGACGTTCCGCCAATCGCTCCTGTAAAAGATTATAGCATAAATCTGAATATTATTCAATATATCACGGCGGTATATGCATAATAATGAATAAAAACGCCTGAAAAATGCATATTCATGTTTTACCGAGCGGTGAAAATCCGAGGGGACTCCCCTGCTTGAAGGCGCGGTTTTACGCGATAATTCAGCGTGGTGAGTGAAATCCATCCGCATAGAGCGCGTTTTTTGTGCAAAGGCGCAAATTTGCATAAATATTCAAAAAACTCTTGATTTTTCCGAATTTGGTAGTATAATGGAGTAGTAACATCACTGAACGGAGGATTTCATTATGGCTGATACCAAAATCAAAAAAGTTGTTTTAGCATATTCCGGCGGTCTCGATACGTCCATCATCATTCCGTGGCTCAAGGAGAACTATGATAACTGCGAGGTAATCGCTGTTTCCGGCAATGTCGGTCAGGGCACCGAGCTCGACGGTCTGGAGGAAAAGGCAATCAAGACCGGCGCTTCCAAGCTTTACATCGAGGATTTAAATAAAGAATTTGTGGAGGAATATGTATTCCCCACCATCAAGGCAGGCGCTGTCTACGAGGGCAAGTACCTCCTCGGCACCTCCTTCGCGCGTCCCGTCATTGCCAAGAGAATTGTGGAGATTGCCAAGGCGGAGGGCGCTGACGCGATTTGCCACGGCTGCACCGGCAAGGGCAACGATCAGGTGCGCTTTGAGCTTGCCATCAAGGCATACGCGCCCGATATGAAGATTATCGCGCCGTGGAGAACCTGGGAGTTCAAGTCCCGTGAGGAGGAAATCGCTTACGCCGAGGCAAAGCAGATTCCGCTCAAAATCAACCGCGAAACCAACTATTCCAAGGATAAAAACCTCTGGCACCTCAGCCACGAGGGACTCGACCTCGAGGATCCCGCCAACGAGCCGCTCTACAACAAGGAAGGCTTTTTGGAGATGGGCGTTTCTCCCGAGCAGGCGCCCGATCAGCCCGAGTATGTCACCATCTCCTTTGAGAAGGGCATTCCCGTCAAGCTCAACGGCGAGGCGCTCGACGGCGTCACCATGATTGAGAAGCTCAACGAAATCGGCGGACGAAACGGCGTCGGCATCACCGATATCGTCGAAAACCGCCTTGTCGGCATGAAGGCACGCGGTGTTTACGAAACCCCCGGCGGCACGGTGCTCTACGCGGCACACAGCAAGTTGGAGGAAATTTGTCTTGACAAGGACACCCTGCACTACAAGCAGAATCTTGCCAACACCTTCGCCGATTTAGTCTACGACGGCAAGTGGTACACACCGCTGCGTGAGGCGATGTCCGCTTTCGTTGACAGCACGCAGGAGTATGTCACCGGCGACGTCAAGCTCAAGCTCTACAAGGGCAACATCATCGACGCCGGCGTCACCAGTCCCTACTCTCTCTACGACGAGGAAATCGCCACCTTCGATGAGGACGAGGTCTACAACCAGAACGACAGCGCCGGATTTATCAACCTCTTCGGTCTGCCGATTAAGGTTCGCGCACAGAAAGGCCTTATCAAATAATTGAATCTGACCATGTTCGGGCAGGGTGAAATACCCCTGCCCATATAGTGTTTATATGAGGTAAATTTTATGCAGCTATGGAAAGGACGCTTCAAAAAGGAGCTTTCAAAAACCACCAATGATTTCAACAGCTCAATTTCGTTTGACAGCCGGATGTACCGCGAGGACATCGAGGGCAGCATCGCTCACGCGACCATGCTCGGCAAATGCGGCATCATCACCGAGGAGAGCGCACAGGATATTATTCAGGGCTTGCGGGGCATCTTAGCGGATCTCGACAGCGGCGCGCTCAAAATCGACATGGAGGCGGAGGATATCCACACCTTCATCGAGGGTGAGCTGACCAAACGCATCGGCGACAACGGCAAGCGGCTCCATACCTCGCGCAGCCGTAACGATCAGGTTGCGCTCGATGTGAAGCTCTACCTCAAAAAAGAGGTTGTCAACGTCAAAAAGCTGGTGGTTGACCTGATCACCGTCATCGCCGGCAAGGCGGCGGAGTATGCCGATACCGTCATGCCCGGCTACACCCATTTACAGCGCGCGCAGCCGATTACCTTCGGCCACCATCTGCTTGCCTACGGCGAAATGCTCCTGCGCGATGTGTCGCGTTTGGAGGACTGCCTGAAAAGAATGGACGAAATGCCGCTCGGCTCCTGCGCTCTCGCCGGTACGACCTACCCGATTGACCGCACCGTTACTGCCGGACTGCTCGGCTTTGAGCGCGTCACCAACAACTCGCTCGACGGCGTGTCCGACAGGGATTTCTGCATCGAGTTCGCCTCCGTGCTCTCGATTATTATGGTGCACCTCAGCCGCTTTTCCGAGGAAATCATTATGTGGTGCAGCTGGGAATTCAAATTTGTCGAGCTGGACGACGCGTTTTCCACCGGCTCGTCCATCATGCCGCAGAAAAAGAACCCCGATATCGCCGAGCTGGTGCGCGGAAAAAGCGGCCGTGTGTTCGGCGACACCATGACGCTGCTCACCGTGATGAAGGGCATCGCCCTCGCCTACAACAAGGATATGCAGGAGGACAAGGAGGCGATTTTTGACGCGGTCGATACCGTCAAAATGTGCCTGACCGCCTTTACGCCCATGCTCGACACCATGCGCGTCCTGCCGCAGAATATGCGCAGGGCAGCGGCAGGCGGCTTTATCAACGCCACCGACTGCGCCGACTGGCTGACCAAAAACGGCGTGCCGTTCCGCGACGCCTACAAGGCGACCGGCGAGCTGGTCGCCAGGTGCATCGAGCTTGGCTGCGACCTCGAAAGCCTGCCCCTTGCGGAGTATCAGGCGGTTTGTCCGGTCTTTACCGACGACGTTTATGCCGCCATTTCCCTTGAAAAATGCGTTTCACAGCGCACCGCCTTCGGCGGTCCCGCGCCGGAGCTGGTCAAAGCGCAGGCGCAGCGTGTCGCCGAGCTTGCGAAAAATTTAAAATAAGGATTTGATATACATGAAAATAAAAGCAGGAATTGTCGGTGCGACCGGCTATGCAGGCGCGGAGCTGGTGCGTCTGTTAGCGGCGCATCCGCAGGCGGAGGTTGCCGCCGTCAGCTCGGTCTCCTTTGAGGGACAGAAGCTCAGCGACGTCTATCCCGCCTACTCTTTTTTGAACGATATGGTTTGCGAAAACAGTGACGCGGTGGTTGAAAAAAGCGACGTCATCTTTGCCGCGCTGCCGCACGGTCTTTCGCAGGAGCTTGCGGCAAAATGTATGGCTGCCGGCAAGGCGTTTATCGACCTCGGGGCTGACTTTCGCCTCGAGAGCGAGGAGGCTTATACCGAGTGGTACGGCGGTACCTTCCTTGACAAGGCGCTGCATGAGCAGAGCGTCTATGGTTTGCCCGAGTTTTTCCGCGAGCAGATTAAGGGCAAAAAATTAATTGCCAACCCCGGCTGCTACACCACCTGTTCGCCGCTGGCAATCGCGCCGGCAATCGCGAAGGGGCTGATTTCCACCAAGGGCATCATTTGCGACTGCAAGAGCGGCGTCACCGGCGCCGGCAGAAAGCCCACGCAGGGCAGCCATTTCCCCGAGCTCAACGAGGGCTTCCACGCCTACAAGGTCGCTTCTCACCGCCACACCCCCGAGATTGAGCAGACGCTCTCGCGCCTCAGCGGCGAGGACGTCACGGTCACCTTTGTGCCGCATCTTCTGCCCGTCAACCGCGGTATCTTGGCGACCGTCTACGCCGATATCACCGACGGCGTGACCTTCGCGGAAATCCGTCAGGCATATGAGGATTTCTACAGGGATGAGTTTTTCATCCGGCTGCTTGACGACGGCAAGTGCGCCGATATTCACAATGTGCGCTACTCCAACTTCTGCGATATCTCGCTCCATCACGATGCACGCGCCGGCAAGTTGGTCGCCTGCGCCGCCATTGACAACATGGTCAAGGGCGCAGCCGGTCAGGCAATTCAAAATATGAACATCATCTTCGGCATCGACGAAACCACCGGTCTTGTCATCGTTCCGCCGGCGTTTTAAGGCGGCTGCCGATTGTTCGCAACAGGAGAATTTCTGATGAACTATACCTTTATCGAAAACGGCTCTGTCACCTCGCCGCTCGGCTTTGTTGCCGGCGGTGTGTGCGCCGGTGTCAAGGCAGCTACCTCCGCCGCCATTACCAAAGCCGTGAAAGCAAACGAATCCGCCGTGATTCCCAACGGCAAGCGTGACCTCGCGATGATTTATTGCGAAAAGCCCTGTGCCGCCGCGGCGATTTTTACGAAAAACCTTGTCAAGTCCGATACCATTTACGTGACGCAGGAGCATCTGCGCAACGGTACGGCGCAGGCGGTGATTGTCAATTCCGGCAACGCCAATGCCTGCAATCCCGACGGCCGCGAAAAGGCGGAGCGGATGTGCGCTCTCGCCGCCGAGGCGCTGCATATCGCGGAGGACGACGTGATTGTCGCCTCCACCGGCGTCATCGGTCAGCCGCTGCCGCTCGCCCCGATTCAAAGCGGCGTCGCGGCGCTGCGTGACAAGCTGTCCAAGGAAGGCGGCACCGACGCCGCTGAAGCGATTATGACCACCGACACGGTCAAAAAGGAGTGGGCGGTACAGCTCACCCTCGACGGCAAAACCGTCACCATCGGCGGCATCGCCAAGGGCAGCGGCATGATTCATATCAACATGGGCACCACCCTTTCCTTCGTCACAACCGACGCGGCGATTTCCGCCGCTATGCTCCGTGAAGCACTGGTGGAAGCGGCGGATGTGACCTATAATATGGTCAGCGTGGACGGAGATACCTCCACCAACGACACCCTCGCCATCATGGCGTCCGGTCTTGCCGGAAATACGCCGATTACCGGCAAGGACGCCGCTTACAGGGCGTTTACCGAAGCGCTCACCGCGGCGTTCCGTCAGGTTGCCAGAAAGCTTGCCGCCGACGGAGAAGGCGCCACCAAGCTGCTGACCTGTCAGGTCAGCGGCGCCAAGGATGAACAGGCGGCAAAGACCATCGCCAAAAGCGTCATTTGCTCCAGTTTGGTCAAGGCGGCGATGTTCGGCGCGGACGCGAACTGCGGCAGAATTCTCTGCGCGGTCGGCTACAGCGGCGCGGAGGTGGACGTCAGAAACATCGACGTCGCCTACCGTTCCGCCAAGGGAGAAATCCTCGTCTGCCAGGGCGGCATGGGACTCGCCTTTGACGAAGCCAAGGCGGAGCAAATTCTCCTTGAAGATGAAATCAATATTCTGATTACCCTCGGCGACGGCTCCGCTACCGCCGAAGCCTTCGGCTGCGATCTGACCTACGATTACGTCAAAATCAACGGGGACTATCGCACCTGACGCGGCGTTGCGCTTGTCCGTACACGCGACACACAACGCTGATTCGAAATGAAACGGAGAAACAAACATGGATAACGCAAAGCGGGCAAAGGTCTTAATACAGGCGATGCCCTATATCAAAAAATTTGTAGGCGAGACAATCGTCGTTAAGTACGGCGGCAACGCGATGATTAACGAACAGCTCAAGGCGGCTGTCATGAGCGATTTAGTGCTGATGCAGCTCGTCGGCATCAGCGTGGTGCTGGTACACGGCGGCGGTCCCGAAATCAACGCCATGCTCGACGCGGTCGGCAAGGAGAGCGTGTTCAAGGACGGAATGCGCGTCACCGACAGCGAAACCATGGACATTGTGCAGATGGTGCTCGCCGGCAAGGTCAACAAAAGCCTTGTTCAGCTCCTTGAGCGCCACGGCGGCAAGGCGCTGGGAATGTGCGGACTCGACGGTCGGCTGCTGATGGCGGACAAGCTTGCCTCGGCACACGACCTCGGCTATGTCGGAGAAATCCGCGAGGTCAATCCCGAGCCGCTGCGTATGGCGATGAAGGACGGCTACATCCCGATTGTTGCCACGGTCGCCGGCGGCTACGACGGCAAAACCTACAACATCAACGCCGACCTTGCCGCCGCGCAGATTGCCGCCAAGCTCCGCGCGAAAAAGCTGATTCTGATGACCGACATCCGCGGTCTGCTGCGCGACGTCAACGACGACAATTCGCTGATTCCCGTGGTCAACGTCAGCGAGGTGCCGATGCTCAAGCGCGACGGCATCATCAAGGGCGGCATGATTCCCAAAATCGACTGCTGTGTCGAGGCGGTGCGCAACGGCGTTAACCGTGCCCACATCATCGACGGACGGCTGGAGCATTCCATCATCCTCGAGCTGTTCAGCGACGAGGGTATCGGTACGATGTTCTACCAGCTCTGAGGTGGTCGCCATGACGATACGTCCGATGACGCTTGACGATTACGACGAGGTGTTCGCGATGTGGCAAATCACCACCAAACGCGCACTCTCGCAGGCGGATGAAAAAACACAAATCGCGCGCTATCTGCGCCGCAACGAGGGCATGAGCCAGGTTGCCGTTGCGGACGGCAAAATTGTCGGCACCGTCCTTGCCGGTCATGACGGACGGCGCGGCTTTATCCATCATATGGCGGTTTTGCCCGCGTACCGCCGCCGCCGCATCGGTCATATGCTTGCCGAGGAGGCAATCCGCCGCATCACCGCCGACGGCATTGACAAAACCCATATTTTCTGCTATCAGAACAACGAAACCGGTCAGCAATTCTGGAACGATTTCGGCTTCCGGAAACGCGACGATGTGTTTGTGTTTTCGTATGATAACGGCAGATGAGCGCATGGCAAGCCTGCTTTGGCTCGCACAATTACGAAAGGCAGTTTCAACATGAATCATCATACCAAAGAACAAGACAGCCAATATATTATGCACACCTACGGCCGCTATGACGTCGCTCTGGTCAGGGGCGAAGGGGTTTACGCCTATGACGAGGACGGCAAACGGTATCTGGACGTCTCCTCGGGTATCGGCGTCAACAGCCTCGGCTACTGCCATCCCGACTGGGTGGCGGCGGTCAGCGGTCAGGCGGCGACCTTGCAGCATATGTCCAATTATTTCTACAGTCCGCAGGCGAGCTCGCTTGCCGAAAAGCTTTGCGCCCTCTCCGGCATGGCGAAGGTCTGCTTTGGCAACAGCGGCGCCGAAGCGAACGAGTGCGCCATTAAAATCGCGCGCAAGTACAGCTTTGATACCTACGGCGAGGGCAGAAATGAAATCATTACCCTGCGCAATTCCTTCCACGGCAGAACCGTCACCACCCTTTCCGCCACCGGACAGGATGTCTTTCACAACTACTTTTTCCCGTTCACCGAGGGCTTTGCCTATGTGGAGGCAGGCGATATAGATGTGCTGAAAAACGCTGTCGGCGACAAAACCTGCGCCGTTATGCTCGAACTGATTCAGGGCGAGGGCGGCGTGAATATCCTTGACCAAGCCTATGTGCAGGCGCTGTTTGACTTCTGCGCGTCGCGCGATATCCTCGTGATTGTCGATGAGGTGCAGACCGGCGTCGGCCGCACCGGCAGCCTGTTTGCCTACCAACGCTACGGTGTGCAGCCGGACTTGGTGACGGCGGCAAAGGGACTCGGCGGCGGCTTGCCCATCGGCGCCTGTCTGTGCAATCAAAAGCTCAGCGGCGTCATGACGCCCTCTACCCACGGCACCACCTTCGGCGCGAATCCCGTTGTCTGCGCCGGCGCGAACTGCGTGCTTGATTTGGTGGCGCAGCCGGCGTTTTTGCAGGAAGTCGAGGAGAAGGGCGCGTATCTGGAAGCCCTGCTGCGCGCGTTGCCGCAGGTCAAAAACGTCCGCCGCATGGGACTGATGGTCGGCATCGAAATTGACCAAGACGCGCACGATATCGCGGCAAAATGCGTCGCCAACGGTCTGCTGATTATCACCGCGAAGGACGTGCTCAGAATGCTGCCGCCGCTCGTCATCACGCGCGAGGAGCTGGCGGAAGCGGTCAGTATATTAAAATCCACATTGAAGGAGTGTCAATAAATGAAACATCTTTTGAAGCTTGAGGACTGGTCGCCCGAGGAAATTACCCGTACCCTCAATCTCGCCGACCAGCTCAAATACGAGCAAAAGCACGGCATCGAGCACAAGCTGCTCCAAGGCAAAACCCTCGGCATGATTTTTGAAAAATCCAGCACCCGTACCCGCGTGTCCTTTGAGGTCGGCATGACGCAGCTCGGCGGTTATCCGCTGTTTCTCAGCTCCAACGACCTGCAAATCGGCAGGGGAGAGCCGGTGCAGGACACCGCGCGTGTCCTCTCGCGCTTTCTGGACGCGATTATGATTCGTACCTTCGAGCAGAGCGAGGTGGAAGCGCTTGCCGAGTACGGCTCCATTCCGATCATCAACGGTCTGACCGACTACTGCCACCCCTGTCAGGTGTTGGCGGATTTAATGACCATCCGCGAGTTCAAGGGCAAGTTGGAGGGCTTGAAGATGTGCTTCATCGGCGACGGCAACAATATGATGAATTCGCTCATTGTCGGCGCCCTCAGCACCGGTATGCGCTTCTCGGCGGCGTGTCCGGCGGATTATATGCCGCCCGAGCATATCATGGCGTTCGGCAAAAAGTACGGCGACAAGTTTGAAATTGTCACCGATGTCAAGGAAGCGGCGAAGGACGCCGACGTCCTTGTCACCGACGTCTGGGCTTCCATGGGACAGGAAGAAGAGAAGAAAATCCGTGAAGCGGCGTTTGCCGGCTACCAGATTAACAGCGACCTGCTCTCCGTCGCCAATGACGACTGCATGGTGCTCCACTGCCTGCCTGCTCACCGCGGCGAGGAAATCACCGCCGACGTCTTTGAGGCGCACGCGGCTGAAATCTTTGAGGAAGCCGAAAACCGTCTCCACGCTCAGAAGGCGGTTCTTGTCGAGTGTATGCTGGACAGAGACGAAATAAACGCGTAACATCGTCGTGCGGGCGTGTTCCTGCGTCCGCACGCCTGCCTTCGGGGGGAGGTACTTATGGAAAAGATTAAAAAGCTGATTCACGACCACTGGGAGGTCATTTCCTACCTGATTTTCGGCGTGCTGACAACGGTTGTCAGCTGGATTTCCTATATGCTTTTCATGATGCTGTTCATGGGTATGGGGATGAACGACGAGCTGAATATCGTGATTTCCAATGTGATTTCGTGGATTTTCGCGGTGGCATTTGCCTTCATCACCAACAAGCTTTGGGTGTTCCGCAGCAAGTCCTTTGACGCAAAGACCTTCTGGTATGAGCTGCTCACCTTTGTTTCCGCGCGTCTGGTGACGCTGTTGATTGAAACCGGCATTTTGTTTGCCGCAGGCTTGATTTTCGGCGCGGACAACGCAGTGGTCAATATTATTATGAAGGTGATTACCAGCATTATCGTTGTGGTGCTCAATTATATTTTCAGCAAGCTGATTATCTTCCGAAAAAAGAATGATATCACCGAAAAAAGCGAAAAATCAACAAAATAATATTTGACAAAAGTTTCACATTCTGCTATAATATCTTCTGTTGTCGAAAGACAGCAGTTGGTGTTGATGACGCAGGGGGTCCACCCGTTCCCATACCGAACACGGAAGTTAAGCCCTGTAGTGCCGACGATAGTTGTCCGGCGACGGACTGTGAAAATAGGAAGACGCCAACACACCTTATCTTATCAAAAGTGTCCACCCAGCAGGGTGGGCGTTTTTATTTGTACGGAGTCGATTGATGGAATTATTTGACAGCCGCGTTTCGGTCTGGGACGCGTTGAAAAACAGCCCTCAGCCCATCGTGCTCTACGGCATGGGCGACGGCGCGGACAAGGCGCTTGCCGCCTTTGCGCGCTATGGCATCACCGCCGCCGGCGTCATGGCGAGCGACGGCTTTGTGCGCGGTCAGCGCTTTCATGATTTCCGCGTGATGACAGAGAGCGAGGCGGTCCGGCGCTTCGGTGACTTCACGGTCGCGCTCTGCTTTGCCTCACAGCTGCCTGACGTGATGGCGCATATCCGCGCGGTCGCGTCGCGGCACCGCACGCTGGTGCCCTCTGTGCCGGTGTGCGGCGACACACTGTTTGACGAAGATTTTATCCGGAAATACAGCGGCGATATGACGCGTGCCCGTCAGCTCCTTGCCGACAGCCTCTCACGCCGTGTGTTTGACCATGTCCTGCTGTTTTACTATACCGGCGAGCTGCCGCTGTTGGAGGATATCACCACGGACAAGGACGAGGCGTTTTCGCTGCTCTCCCTCGGAGACAACGAGGTCTATGTTGACCTTGGCGCGTACAACGGCGACACGATTGACGAATTTCTGCATTATTCCGGCGGTCGGTACCGCAAGATTGTCGCGCTCGAACCCAACGACAAGAATTTTGAAAAGCTGCGGCGCCACTGTGACGGCATGGAACGCGTCACACTCTGGCAGCTCGGCGCGTGGTCGGAAAACGCCATCCTCACCTTCAACAACAAGGCAGGCAGAAACTCCGCGATTGCCGACGAGGGTGTTCCGACGCGTGTGGCGGCTGTGGACGCGCTGCTGTGCGGCGTTCATGCCGGATATATCAAATCCGACGTCGAGGGTGCCGACGCGGAAGCTCTGCTCGGCATGAAAAAAACGCTCCTCTCCAAGCCGAAGCTGAATCTTGCCGCCTATCACCGCTTTGAGGATATTTTCCGTCTGCCGCTGTTGGTGCGCCACCTCCAGCCGGAGTACCGCATATATCTCCGTCACCATCCCTACATTCCGGCGTGGGACACCAATTTGTACTGTCAATGAAGAAAAAAAGGGGCTGCCGCACAACGGAAAGTTTTGCGGCAGCCCCTTGGCTGTTTGTTGCGATTATTCATCTTCCTCCAACAGACGGTTGACGCGGTCGTTGAGCTCGTCGTCCATGTCACTGTCCGTATCGGCGGTATAGCGCTCATAAAAATCATCGTCGCTGCTCTTTGTCTCGGCGGTACGTGTCGGACGGGCATAGCGTTTTTTCTCGCCGCTCTGGGCTTTGCGTGTTCTGTCGGCGCGTGTCTGACGCGGTGACTGCGCGGGCTTGCTGTCACGCTCACGCTCCTGCTCGTCACGGCGCTTTGCCTGCAGCAGCAGCTCCTCCGCCGCCTGCTTTTCCTTTTTTTCACGCTTGCGGCGTTCGTCGCCAAAGGCGAGGTCGCCGAGAAACAGTCCGAAGATACCGGCAATCAGGTACACCACCAGCAAGATGATGTTAGTGAAGTTGGCAAAGCCGCCGGCGTAGATGACCATCGTGAACAGAAAGGCAATCGGCGCAATCAGCGCGAAAAGAAAATCCAGTCCGTGCTTGGAGCAATACAGGGCGGAGCAGCCGACCTGCGTGACCAAAAAGATGAAATAGTACGCGACTGCCGAGAAATTGTTCAGTCCGGGAATCATGAAAATCAGCGGCACCAACAGGTAAACCGCAAAAATAATCAGCGCATAAGGCAAATAGCGTTTAATCATTCCGTTCATACGAACCCTCCAAGATATTGTAATAACTATATTATACATGAAATTTTGCAAAAATCAAGACACGCGAAAATTTCGTTGACTTTATCGCCAAAATAGACTAAAATAGATATGGCAATCTCTAAGCATTCCCTGCCTTGCATAAGCACAAAACGGAATGATGAGAGATTCCCGTATGTAAAAAATTTTGTGAGGTGAAAGCTGAATGGACGCAGACGGAAATACAGGCGCTGTCCCACGACGAAGCCTGACGGGACGCCGTGCAGGCGTTCATGACGCCCGATAGACTTTGCCTTCGGACACGTCTTTCCAATACGTGCATGAGGAGGAAAGACAATGATTCAGGTAAATGTAACCCTTACCGAGACAATCAAGGTGCTGCTTGAGGAGAAAAAGTATGCCACCCTGCGGGACATCCTGACCACTATGAAGCCCTTTGACATCGCGGCGGTGTTTGAGGAGCTGCAGGATGAGAAAACCCCGATTTTATTCCGCATTCTGCCCAAGGAGTTAGCGGCGGAAACCTTTGTCGAAATGGACGAGGACACCCAGGAATTTTTGATTCACGGCTTTAGCGACAGCGAGCTCAAGGATGTTGTAGATGAGCTGTTCATCGACGACGCGGTCGATTTGATTGAAGAAATGCCCGCGAATGTTGTCAAGCGTATTCTGCGGCAGGCGGACAAGGAAACCCGCCGGCAGATTAATGAGCTGCTGAAGTACCCCGAGGACAGCGCCGGCTCGATTATGACCACCGAGTTTATCTCGCTGCGTCCCGATATGACCGCTGAAATGGCAATCAAGCGCATCCGCCGCACCGGTGTGGACAAGGAGACCATCTACACCTGCTACGTCAATGATGACTACAACCGCCTGATTGGCATCACCACCGTCAAGGATTTGCTCTTGGCGGAGGATGACGATCTGGTCAAGGATATGATGGAGGAAAATGTCATTTCCGTCCACACCCTTGCCGACCAGGAGGAGGTTGCCAAAATCTTCAGCGACTATGACTTCCTTGCGGTTCCCGTGGTGGACAACGAGCAGCGTATCGTCGGCATCGTCACCATCGACGACGCGATTGACGTTATCCGCGAGGAGGCTACCGAGGATATCGAAAAGATGGCGGCGGTATTGCCGTCCGACAAGCCCTATATGCGCACCAGCGTCTGGGGTATCTACAAAAAACGCGTGCCGTGGCTGCTCATTCTGATGCTCTCCGCCACCTTTACCAGCACCATCATCTCGTCCTTTGACAGTATGCTGGCAAGCGTCATTATCCTCTCGTCCTTTATTCCGATGATTACCGGCTCCGGCGGTAACGCCGGCTCGCAGGCGTCGGTGTCTGTCATCCGCGCCCTGTCGCTGGGTGAAATTGAATTCAAAAGTATGTTCAAGGTGCTCTGGAAGGAGCTGCGCGTCGCCGTGCTCTGCGGTCTGACGCTCGCCACCGCGAACTTCATCAAGCTGATGATTTTTGATTTGCGCGGCAACGAAAACGCCGTTGTTATCGCCTTGGTTGTTTCGCTGACCTTGGTCGGCACGATTATCATGGCGAAAATCGTCGGCTCCAGCCTGCCCCTGCTCTCCAGCAAAATCGGACTCGATCCGGCTGTCATGGCGAATCCGCTGATTACCACGGTCTGCGACTCGCTGTCACTGCTGATTTATTTCGGCGTCGCGTCACTGCTGCTGCGACTGTAAAAAAGAGAGCGGACAATATCTCATACTATTCTCTGATAGAAAGTAGACAACTTTCTATCAGAGAGAAAACGCTTGGCGCGTTTTCCAATTGCGCAAAAGCGCAATTGCCGTCTTATACAATCTTGACGCGCCTACGGCGCTATTAAAAAGTAGAAAGTCT
>JAFUUV010000217.1 GCA_017471345.1 Ruminococcus sp. | reverse complement strand
GCCGTGCCGTAAGCCTCCTGATTAAAGAAATTGCCCCATCTGCCGAGTCCCTGACCAATCAGAAAGCCAAGCATGACCACATCAAGAATCGGCAAAAAGCGCATTTTTTGCACCTTCGCGACAATCAAGCCTCCTGCAAGGGCGCCGATGATGCCGCCGTAAATTGCCAGCCCGCCTTCGTGAATATAGAGTATTTCAACTGGGTGGGCGGAATAATAATCCCACTTAAACAGACAAAAATACAGTCTCGCGCCGATAATGCCCGTTATCAATCCTACGATGACGCAATTCATCAGCTTGCTGAAATTCAGCTGAAAACGGGGAGCAGTAAAACGCGCGTACAATATTGCGAGCATCAGTCCCGTCGCGATAATCAATCCGTACCAATATACGCTGAATGTGCCAACGGAAAATGCCACGCGGTTGATAGTGAAATTCCAGTTCAGAAACGGAAAGCTGACATGAAACTCATTCATCGGCGGCCTCCGTATCGGAGCCCTTTACCACCGAAAGTGTGCAGTTGTTCACATCGAGCATCTCCGACAGGCAGGCGCTGACCTCCTCAAAGGTCATATCCGCCACCGCGTCAATATAGGCAAATAACTCATTGTCACTGAAATGATAGCCCATCACCGTGTTGGCAATCGCGCTGACAGAATTCAGCGAGGAGATGACGTCACCGTAAACGGACTTACGCGCGACCTCAAAATCGTCACGGTCAAGCCCTTCTGTTTTCATGCGGGTGATATATTGTTTAATCATCTCCGCTGCCTGCTGCGGTGCGCGTGATTCGCCGCCGAAGATGACGGAACAATAGCCGGGGCCATCAAAAAGCTCATAGGAAAAGCTGTTGTTGATTAAATTATGATCCATCAGCTCACGATACAATGCGCTGGTAGGCGAAGCGAGCATAAACAAAAGAACATCAATCGCCGCAAGCTTCTTTTCATTCAGCGGCACAGGTTTTTCCTTAAAACCGAGATTGAACATCGGCATCATGACAGGGAAGGTCTGCTCCACATAAGGATTGACAATTTCGTCCGGTTCGTCCTCAAAATAGTTTTGAATGCTGTGCTTTTCGCAAGGCTTGAGCATTTTATCACAGATTGCCAAGACCTGCTCTACGGTCACATTGCCGGAAACACAAAGCGCCATATTATGCAGATTGTAAAACGCGTGATAGCAATCATAGAGCTTCTCCGCGGTGATTTCGGCGATGCTCTCAACCGTACCGGCGATATCAATGCGCACCGGATGGTTGTGATACATATTCTCCAGCATATTGAACATCACACGCCAATCGGGAGAATCGTCGTACATCTTGATTTCCTGACCGATAATTCCCTGCTCCTTCGCAACGGTCTGCGCGGTAAAATAGGGATCGGAAACAAAATCCAAAAGAATTTCGAGACTCTCCTCAAAGCGGTCGGTACACGAGAAAAGATAACAGGTTTTTTCAAAGCTGGTATAGGCGTTGGCGCTTGCGCCGGTTTCCGCATAACGTGTAAAAGCGTCGCCCTCCGCGCTTTCAAAGAGCTTATGCTCTAAATAGTGCGCGATGCCGTCGGGAACAGTGATTTTTTTGCCGTTGTCAACGGAAAAGCAGTTGTTGACGCTGCCGTACTTCGTGCCGATAATGGCATAGGAAGAACGGTAGCCCTCCTTGGGATATACATAAATGGTCAAGCCGGAGCTGTGCTGAAGCTTGTAGTAGCTGTCTCCGGCACGTAAGGATTTAATTTCCGTTTTATTCATCACTGCTCCCCTTCCTGATTCTTCAATACATAGATGGTGTCGAGCCGCAGCCGGTTTGCCGCTGCCACAATTTCCTCCTTGGTCACAGCGTTAATCACTTCGCAGGCTTCTTCAATCGATTTGAAGCCATCCTGCATCAGCTGTGAAGCATACCATGACTCAATGCCGCTGACCGTATCGTTCGAAGACTGGTAGCTGTTGATAATTGCCATTTTGGTGGAATTGATTTCAAACTCGGATATCTCGCCGTTCTTCATATCCTCGATTTCTTTCAGAATACCGCGCTCTAACTTCTCAATATTTTCTCCCTCAACGCCGCTGTCGATTATCACAATACCCTTATACTTATCATAACGAGCGGCGCAGTAATAGCACAGGCTCTGCTTTTCACGGACGTTGCAAAAAAGCTTGGAGGTTGCCGTACCTCCGAGAATCGCGCACATCAGGGCAGCGGCGGTGATACCCTTTTCAGGCAGTGCCGTTCCGGCACGGAAGCCCATCACCAGCTTTGCCTGCGACACATCCACCGTTTCCGTAAAGCGCTTGACCTCTCCTGCCTCGCGGACAATCTCGGAATGAAGCGCGCAGGGGCGGCGGTCAACAGCGCGAAACGCTTCGGTGAATACAGAAATCGCCTGATCCGGCGCACTGTCACCGATGTACATAATCTCCGCGACAGAATTGCGGAGCAGATTTTTCCATGCTTCATACAAAGAGGCAGGCGTCACCGTCTGAATCGCCTCGGCAGTGCCGTAACGGCGGATACCGAATACCTCGCCGGTACACATCAGCTCAATCATACGCGCGATAGCATAGACGCGTTTATCGTTATACTCTGAGTCAATCAAATCAAGAAGCTGGCGCCGCTCTTGCTCAACTTCCTCTGTCACAAAGGCGTCACCGACAAGATTCGGCGCGAAAATAACGCCGCACAGCAGACCGGACAATTCACGCGCGATGCTCTCGTTATCAAGCGCGTATCGGTCGTCGAGACCGGAAGCGGAAACGGAAATCACCTGCGTCTCGCCAAGCTTGTTGCAGGAAACTGTCAGATCGGCTCCGTAAAGCGCGCTGAGTTTGCGGCTGAGCGCCGTAAAGTCGGGATACGCCTGACAGGAGCGTGAGAGCACGCCGGCAAGGAGCGCGTTGGCGGACGCGGTTTGCTCGCTGAGCGGAACAAAGAGATTCACCGAAAGCTTCATCGTCTTGAAGCGGCTGTCACGGACGGTGTTAAAATACACACCTTCAGCGATTTGCTGTCTACATAAACTCATGTTATCACTCCAAATTGTTTTGATACGATACCACAACACCGACAGGCAAAAGTCTGTCGGTGACGGTCTTATTTTTTCATCGCGCTGTCAAATATCTCGGCGGCGGTATCCATCATTTCCGCCAGCACATCCGCACCGCATTTATCCGAAATCGTCTGTATGGCACGGGCGAAAACCTCCGGTGTATTATGATGGAAGGAATGCGCGTCGGATCCGAGAATATCAATCAGACCGTTTGAGATATACTTCAACAGCTTGCGCTTGCGGAAGAACGGCGCTTTATCGGCATAGTTGCTGATATTTGTCTGAATGATGACACCCATATCACGCAATTCCTCAATGACATCCGGATGATCAAGCAAGTGACTGTAGCGCTCTACGTGAGGCATGACAGGAATGAGTCCGCAGTTTCGCATAATGATATCAAATTGACGCATTGTTTGTTCGCCGAATTTCGAATCATAGGGAAATTCCGTAAGAATATAGGGAGAATCACCGTAGGTCAGCTCGGATAAATCCTGATTATTGAACAGATAATGCGTAACATAGACCTCAGCGCCAAGCACAATATTGACATCCTCCGGAATATGCGGACGAAACGCCTCAAACGCTTCCGCGCGTTTCTCCACAAAATCCTCTACGCTCATTTCATTGGTGTAAAAATGCGGCGTCAGACAAATATTATTGATTCCCTGTTGCTTCAGGCAGTCAATCAAGCTGAGACTGTCCTCAACGGTTTTGGCGCCGTCATCAAAAGCGGGCAGTATATGCGAGTGCATATCATAAAGCTGCATATCTTCTCTCCTTTACAGGCTTGCGCACACCAGATCTCCCATCTCCTCGCAGCTGACCTTTTTCAGACCTTCCTCATAGATATCGGGAGTACGGTAGGTTTCAAGCACCTTTGCCACCGCCGCTTCAATGGCATCTGCGGCAACAGGCTGCGCCAGTGAATAGCGGAGCATCATGGCAACGGAAAGAATGGTAGCGAGCGGATTGGCGATGCCCTTGCCGGCGATATCGGGCGCTGAGCCGTGAATCGGCTCATACAGACCAAGCTTGCCGCCGGAAAGGCTGGCGGACGCCAACATACCGATGGAGCCGGCAATCATGGACGCTTCATCCGAGAGAATATCACCGAAAATATTGGAGGTGACAATCACATCAAACTGCTTGGGGTTGCGGACAAGCTGCATCGCGCAGTTGTCTACATACATATGGTTCAGCTCTACCTCGGGATATTCCTTGGAAACACGGATGACGGTTTCTCTCCAAAGGCGGGAGGACTCCAGCACATTTGCCTTGTCCACACTGGTCAGCTTTTTTCCGCGCTTCATAGCGAGGTCAAAGGCGACACGCGCGATACGCTCTACCTCCGCGACCGAATATTTTTCGGTATCCCACGCGGCGTTTTCTTTCCTGCCGCGCTCACCAAAATAGATGCCGCCAGTCAGCTCGCGGACAATCATGATATCCATATCATCGCCGATAATAGCGTCTTTAATCGGAGAAGCACTCTTGAGCGGTCCGAAAATAACAGAAGGTCTGAGATTCGCGAAAAGTCCGAGCGCACCGCGAATGCCGAGCAAGCCTGCCTCGGGACGGTTGTTGCCCGGCTGGTTGTCCCACTTTGGACCGCCGACAGCACCTAACAGCACAGAGTCGGACGCCTTGCACTTGGCAATCGTCTCCTCCGGAAGCGGTACGCCGGTTGCGTCAATCGCGCAGCCGCCGAGCAGCGCTTCCTCATAGCTGACGGTAAAGTTGAATTTCTCCGCCGCCTTGTTAAGCACCTTAACTGCCTGGCTGACAATTTCGGGGCCGATACCGTCTCCCTTTAATAATGTAATCTGATAATCTGCCATAATGCATTACTCCTTATATAAATTCAAATATTAAACTGATTCTGCATCCGCCACCGGAATCCGACGGAACACCTCTGTTACTTTGTCGCGCTGCCAAAGCATCGGCGTAACGCGGACAGAGTAGCCGAAGCCGTTGTCCATTGTCCATTCAAAGGGCTTTGCCTGCGGTAGTCCGTAGACCGCTAAAAGCGTCATAATCACGCCGCCATGGCTGACAACAACACTTTCGGTCGTTCCGGTTTTCATCAAGCCCTCAACGATACTTTCAAACATCCGGCAAATGCGTCGGATAAAGTCAGCGTTGCTTTCACCGCGAGGCGGAGCCGCCTCGCCGTTGCCGGCAAGCCATTGTTCAAAATCCGCATCGCCTTTCAGCTCCTCAGCGGTTTTGCCCTCCCACTCGCCAAAATTACATTCGCGTAAATCGGCAATTGACAGCGGATTCAATTCCGGATAGAGAATCCGGCAGGTTTCGGTACAACGCTGCAGCGGACTGGTGAATACCACCTGCGCGTGAGGATAATGGTACGTCTGCCGAAATTGTTCAAGATCCTGCTTTCCCTTCTGCGACAGCGGAACATCGGTGATGCCGATATATTTTCCCGAGAGGGTTGCGTCAATCGCGCCGTGACGGATAAAATGGATGACATAGGACTTCATAAAAATTTCTCCGTGTCTGTTGATAAATACACTCTGCCGAAAAATCTGCCTGCGCAATCCGCACATCAAAATTATGCGGTATTGTCTTTACAAAGGGCTGAGGATATATTATACTATTTGTATACCATCTTTTCCGTACCCCTTAACTAAGTTATTATACTATTAAATGAAACGGAGTGTCAAGTCTTGAATCAGGATTTTCCGAGAATTATTACCTTTTTGCGCAAGGAACGCGGCGTAAGTCAAAAACAGGCTGCTCAGGATTTAGGGATTTCGCAGGCGCTTCTCTCCCATTATGAAAAGGGTATTCGTGAATGCGGACTCGATTTTTTATCACGCACCGCCGAATACTACGATGTTTCCACCGACTATCTGCTGGGACGCACCATGCAGCGCAAACCGCGTGAGGTCAGTGCCGACGATATTCCCGACGCGGAAGAAATCGGTCATATGAAGGGAAATATGATTAATCAGGTCAACAAAAAGCTGTTGATGAATACCACGGCGGTGATTTTTGACTTGCTGGCACAGCTTGGAGATAAACGGCTGACCAACGCTGTCAGCAACTACATGATGTGCGCGCAGTAT
>JAFUUV010000216.1 GCA_017471345.1 Ruminococcus sp. | reverse complement strand
CCGAGGCTGACTTCTTCTGCTTCGGCACCAACGACCTCACCCAGATGACCTTCGGCTTCTCCCGTGACGACGCCGGCAAGTTCCTCAACGCTTACTATGACACCAAGATCTTCGAGAACGATCCCTTCGCGAAGCTCGATCAGACCGGTGTCGGCAAGCTGATGGAGATGGCGATCAAGCTCGGCAAGCCCGTCAATCCCAAGCTCCATGTCGGCATCTGCGGCGAGCACGGCGGCGATCCTTCTTCCGTTGAGTTCTGCCACAAGATTGGCCTTGACTATGTATCCTGCTCACCCTTCCGTGTTCCGATTGCGAGACTGGCTGCTGCGCAGGCTGCTGTCAACAACAAGTAATCTCTCCCGCAGGGAAAAGATATACCAAAAAACAAACCAAGGGGCTGTCGCAAAACGAGAAGTTTTTGCGGCAGCTTTTTTGCGATTTTTACACCACTCAACTGATGGTTTGTTGCTTTTTTGGCGGAGAAGGACTACAATAACAGTGAAGGGAGGTCGTCACAATGGATCAAATGAAAATCGGACGCTTTATCGCCGAACGGCGTAAAGCAAATCATATGACGCAATTGCAGTTGGCGGAGCAGCTGCGCATCACTGACAGGGCGGTGTCCAAATGGGAAACAGGCAAGTCGCTGCCCGACGTCGCGCTGATGCCGGAGCTGTGCGCGCTGCTGGATATCACCGTCAACGATTTACTGAACGGGGAGGTTATCGTGATGGAGAACTACAAGGAAACATCCGAACGGCTGTTGATGGAAATGGCTCAGCAAAAGGAAACGACCGACAAAAAGCTGCTTTCGCTGGAAATCCTGATCGGCGTATTGGCGAGCATTATTTTATTCGGCGCCGTATTGGCAGCAAGCTTTATCAATATGCCTGCCTGGGCGCGCATTGTCCTGATACTCGCCGCCTTCATTCCGTTTATTGTCAGCATGGTCTTTGCCCTACGCATCGAGCAAACGGCGGGTTATTATGAATGCGCCGAATGCGGCAACTGCTATGTGCCGACCTTTAAAAGCGTACTGTGGGCGCCGCACATGGGACGTACCCGACGGATGAAATGTCCGCAATGCGGCAAAGTCTCATGGCAGAAAAAGGTTTTGTCAAAAAAATAAATAGCGAAATCCGGACGGATGTGTCTCTCTGTCCGGATTTTTCATTTCTTACTTTTAAATTTGTATATTGCTATGACCATAGCAACAGGCTCCCGAAAAACGGGAGCCTGCTGTTGTATGAGGAAGAATTAGGGGTAGGCAATTATTTTCGTCTCACCGGTGCGGCCGGTACCATCGGCGTAATCGGCAAGGCTTTTCTGGATACAGGTAACGTCGTTCACATCGACAATGGCGTTACCATCCGCGTCGGCGTTGGCTGCCGTTACCTCGTTGAGCGTCAGCAGATCGGCAAGCGCCATCTGAATGGTTGTCGCGTCCGCGATGTCCACCCTGCCGTTGCCGTCCGCGTCGCCGTAGAGATAGACATCGTAGCTGCCGCCGAGATCAATACTGTTTTCGCGCGCGATTGCGTCCACCGTGTTGCTGTCCAACCCCAGCGCTTTGCCGGTTTGGTGCGCCAGATAGCGCTTGGGCAGGTCGGTGTGGTTAGCCAGCATCTCCAGATGGTTCGCCATGAAGCCGGTCAGCAGAGACGCGGCGGATTCCCCTTCAGGGTAGGCGTTGCCGTGCACCTGTCCGGCAGAATCAATATAAACCGGATTGCCGTAAACCGCGCGGTCGGCGTTCACCCAACGCGCGTCGCCGTTGCTGTCAATATACGCGAGGTCGCCGAGGCAAGACTTGTCAAACAGCAAATCATTGGTTTGAATTTTCCAGTCGGCAGTGAAAATGACTCTGTACTGACCGTCAGAAACACCAGCTCCGAGGTCATATGAGCAGAGGTGGTTTCCCTCGTCGGTCATCTTCCATTTTTTGCTGCCCCATTCATGCGCCGCTTCGCCGTCGCTGTCGATAATGTAGGCGGTGACAACGGTGACATCTGTCAGGATTTCGGGATTGGCATAAAAATAGATTTTGCTGTCGTCACGCTGTTCCCATGTCGGCGCGGCGCTGACAGCACCGATTGCCGGGACGGCGGCAGAAACGGTCAGAACGGCGGATATGACGGCTGCGATTATTTTTTTGATGGTCTTTTTCATGTGATATTCCTCCTTGAAAAATTGTTTTCATGAATAAAGACGCGCGAAAAGCAAAAAGGTTTGAAAAAATTCGAAAAAAATCGGAAATTTTTTCAAACCTTATCTTTTTTGGAAAAGACACAGCCGCAGTAGTTCTGGCGGTACAGGTCGTACTCGCGCGACAGCTCGATGGAACGCTTGTAGCCCTCGCGCTTTTTGAAATCGCTCGGCAGCCACGCCACGCCGCATTTCTCCCCCATTTCCTGTCCGATGGCATTGAGCAGGGCAGCGTTTTTCAGCGGACTGATGGTGAGGGTGGTGGTGAAGTAATCGCACGCCAGCTCCTTTGCCTTGCACGCCGAAGCGTACAGGCGCAGACGGAAGCACTGCTCACAGCGCTTGCCACCCTCGGGCTCCTGTTCCAGACCGCGTACCGCGTCAAAGAATTCCTGCGGAATGTAGCGGCTCTCGGTGATGATGACCGGATGGCGGAACTGCCGCGCGGCGATGTAGCGCTGTTCCTCACTGAGACGGAACTGATATTCCGATGCGGGCGAAATATTGGGGTTATAGTAATAGACCGTAATCGCGAAATGTTCCGAGAGATACTCGAGACAATAGCTCGAGCACGGCGCGCAGCAGACGTGCAGCAGCAGCGAGGGAACGCGGCTGATTTTCTGATTTTCCGCGATGACGCGGTCAAGCTCTTTTTGATAGTTAATCCGGTTCATAGGCTGAGAAGGTACTCCGTAAGTTCTTCGGCGGTGTCCGCAACAAAGGGCGCGCCGGCGGAAAGCAACTCGGCGCGTCCGCGGAAACCCCACGAAACGCCTGCCATTTGCACGCCGCTGTTGCGCGCGGTGACGACGTCCACGTCGCTGTCGCCGATATACACGCAGTCGTCGGGCGTGAGCCGGTGCAGAGCGAGCATGGCGTGCAGCGCTTCCTTGTCGGGCTTGCATTGGTACTGCGGCTTTTGTCCCCACGCTTCCAAAAAGGAATGGTCGGGATAGAGCTTGCGCAGGATTGCGGCGATAAATTCATCCGGCTTGTTGGAGAGCACGGCGGTTTGCACGCCGTTTTCCGTCAATCGCCGCAGCATGGCGGCACAGCCGGGGTAGGCGGTGGTGTTGTCGTTGCAGTGGAGGCGGTACTCCGCGTCAAAGGTGTCAAGAACGCTTTGAAACTGCGCCTCGGTGCAGCCCTCGCCGATGGCACGACGGATGAGCATGGCTCTGCCGTTGCCGACAAAGTGATTATATTTTTTCAGCGGCTGCTCCGGCAGACCGGCTTTTTTCAAGCCCTTGTTGACGCTGAGGGCAAGGTCGGTGAGCGAATCCACCAGCGTGCCGTCGAGGTCAAATACAGCGATTTTTATCATAGCAAGCTCCAGTCAGTTGAGCCCCTTTTCCATCTCGAGCAGAATCGCGCGGCAGGGAGCCGCCTCCAGACCGCCGAGCTTGATAGGAAAGGCGCATAAATCATAATGTCCCGCGCGGATGGCGTCGAGGTTGAGGTTTTCAATAATGGCGATGCCTGCGCGCGCCAAAGTGCGGTGCGTTTTGGTCTCGTCAAAGGGCGGCGCGATGGAGTCGGCGTCAGTGCCGACGAGCACCACCTTGCTGTCCGCAAGGACGATGGCGGCGGAATGGGACAAAAAGGTTTTGCCGCCGCCGCGAAACAGAATCCGCCGCTTGCAGTAGGGCAGCAGACGGTCCATATCCGCGCCGGTGAGGATACCCTCGACCGCCACCACGGTACACTTGCCGTAAAAGGTGTTGAGGCGGAGCATATCAATCGACTGTCCGTCCTCGCAGAAGTGAAGCGGCGCGTCGATATGCGTGCCGGTGTGGGTGGTCATGCTGATGTGGCTGAGGTTGTATTCGTCAAGCTCCTCCATGCTTTTCAGCCGTTCCACCTGCGGCGCCGGATCGCCCTCATAGACAGGCGTCGTCAGCGCGTCGCGCGAAATATCGTGAATAATCAATGCGTCACTCCCCTTTTTCCTGTTTTCCTTATATTATAACATACGCAAAAACGGTTTTCAATGCCTTTTACGCGCCGAACACCAGGCGAGCGGTATCGACGCTTTCCTTGGCGTCCCGGCAGTAGTAATCCGCGCCGATTTTCATGGCGTAGTCGCGCGTAAGGACAGCGCCGCCGACAAAAACCGTCACACGGCTGGAACCGTCCGGATGCTGCAATTCCGGTGTGGCGCGGAGCAGGGCGATAGTATCCTCCATGCTTTTGAGGGTGGTGGTCATCAGCGCGGAAAGCCCGACCATCGTAATATTCTGCGCGACGGCGGTATCGACAATCAGCTGCGGATCAACGTCCTTGCCGAGGTCAACGACGGTGAAGCCGTAGTTATCGAGCAGGGTTTTGACAATATTTTTTCCGATATCGTGAATATCGCCCTTGACGGTGGCGAGGATGATTTTACCCTTGCTGACGCTTTCGCCGGAGGTGCCGAGGTGCTTTTTTATCACCTCAAAGCAAGCCTGCGCGGTGTTGGCGCTCTGGATGAGCTGGGGCAGGAAGATTTTTTTATTCTCAAAATCTGCGCCAACGCGGTCAAGCGCCGGAATCAGCCGTTCGTTGACAATCGCCATGGCGTCCTCGGTTTGAAGCAGGCGCTCGGTGGCGGCAGCTCCCTCGGATTTGAGACCGCTGTAAACGGCGGTAAAAAGGTCAGTGTCACCCTTTTGCGCGGGAGCGGCGGAGACAGCCGGCGCGTCCTGATACGCCGCGATAAAGGCGCGCGCGTCGCGGTCGATGCCGTGCAGAACACGGTAGGCGCGTACCGCGCCCATCATGGAATCAAGGTTGGGGTTCATAATCGGCAAATCCAGCCCCTCCTCCAAGGCAATGGCAAGGAAGGTGGCGTTGACGAGCGGACGGTTAGGCAAGCCGAAGGAAATATTGGAAACGCCGAGACAGGTTTTGCAACCCAGCTCGGTTTTGACGCGGTGCAGTGCCCGAAGCGTTTCGCGGCAGGCGTCCTGCTCCGCCGAAACAGTCAGCGTCAGGCAGTCGATGTACACGTCGCGGCGGTCAATGCCGAGCGCCTCGGCACGGGTGACGATGCGCCGCGCGATGTCAAAGCGTCCCTCGGCGGTGGACGGAATACCGTTTTCATCAAGGGTGAGTCCAACCACGGACGCACCGTATTTTTTGACCAGCGGCAGAACGGCGGCAAGACTTTTTTCCTCGCCGTTGACCGAGTTGACAATCGGCTTGCCGCTGTAGACACGCAAGCCGGCAGCGAGCACCTCGGGCTTGGTGGAATCTATCTGCAAAGGCGCGTCGCAGACGCTCTGAATCGCCTTGATGACGCGCACCATCATCTGTTTTTCGTCGATTTCGGGGTGGCCGACGTTGACGTCGAGGATTTCCGCGCCGCCCTTCATCTGTTCGAGCGCCTGACCGAGAATGTAGTCGATGTTGTTGTCGAGCAACGCCTGCTGAAAGCGTTTTTTGCCGGTGGGATTGATGCGCTCGCCGATGACGCGCGGCACATTGATTTCCATGACGGTGCTGGCGCTGCACACAGCGGTGTCAACCGTGCGCGGACATGGAATAAAGCGCCTCTCCGCAAGGACATCGCGGATGGCGGCGATATATTCCGGCGTGGTGCCGCAGCAGCCGCCGACAATTTTGACGCCGTAGGGCAGCAGCGAAACCACACATTCCGCAAAACGGTCGGGCAAAATGTTATAGACATTGCTGTTGGGGTCGGGCAAGCCGGCATTTGCCTTGACAATCAGCGGCAGGTCGGTATAGCGCGTCATTTCAGCAACGACAGGCTCCAGCTCGTCGGGACCGAGCGAGCAGTTGACGCCGAGCGCGTCCACCCCCAGACCGGAGACGGTCAGCGCGAACGCCGCCGGCGACACGCCGGTGAAGGTTCTGCCGTCGCGCTCAAAGGTCATGGTGGCGAGCACCGGCTTGTCGCAGGACTCCTTGGCGGCAAGGATTGCCGCCTTGAGCTCGAGCAAATCGGTCATGGTTTCAAAAACAATCACGTCCGCGTCCGCGCCGGCGAGGATAATCTCGCGAAAGTAATCGTAAGCCTGCTCAAAGGTCATCGCGCCGGCAGGCTCGGGCAGCATACCGACAGGACCGATATCGAGCGCGACGAGCGCTTTGCTGCCGGCAGCAGCCTTGGCGTTGGCGATTGCCGCGGTGACGATTTGGGCAACCGTACAGCCGCTGTCGGCAAGCTTGTAGGCATTTGCGCCAAAGGTGTTGGCGTAAAGAATCTGCGCGCCGGCGTCAACATACGCCCGATGGAAGGACTGAATCAGCTCCGGCGCGGTGAGATTGAGGGTTTCGGGAGAATGGTCATAGTGTGCGCCGCTGCGCTGGATGAGCGTACCCATCGCGCCGTCGAGCAGGACAAATTCTTGTTGGAGTAAGGTATTAAAATCCACAGTGAGTCCCCTTTCTTTGATAAGGACAGCTGTCGCGCAGGCTGCAAATCACGCAGCCGCGCCGTTGCTTCGGTATCGGCGAAGCCGAGATACCGGCGATGGCGGTGACGGATTTTGACGGTGTGAGCAGGAAGCTGTCGGTCATGCTCAGCCCGATTTTGCGCGGCGCGTCAAGCAGGCGCAGAAAGTCACGCTGCAAGGTCAGCGGATAGTCGCCGTAGCCCGGGCTGAAGCGGAAGGTGAAATACGCGTCGGGCATTTGGCTCGCAAGGAGCCTGTCCACGCCCTCGCAGACCTGTTCAATCAGCACACCGGCGAGCGCGTCGAGAACGACGGCACGCGGCATATCGCCGACCTGGCTGACGCGAATCAGACGGTCAACAGCGGCGCCGAGGGTGGCGCACAACACCACCGCCCTGTCGCAGCCCGCAAGGTGGGCACGGATATCCGCGCCCCGCGTCAATTCGTCACAGGGCAGCGGCACAATTTGATAGAGATACTTCGGCTTTGCCGCGGCAAGCAGCTCCGCCTCCGCCGCGTCGAGCAGGGCTGTCATTCGCGCGTCAGGCGCGATACCGGCGCCGCCGAGATAGCGCAGGGCATCCGCGCGGCGGATGTGCTCCGGCAGCATCACAGCAGCGAGGAGACCGCCTCGGTGATGCGGCGCGCGACCAGGGGATTGTTCATGGTATAAAGATGGATGCCGTCCACGCCGTTGGCAATCAAATCTACAATCTGCTCCACCGCGTAGGCAATGCCGGCGTCACGCAGGGCTTCGGGCTTGTGCTCATAGCGCTGCATCACCTTGGAAAACTTTGCCGGCAGACCGGCGCCGCACAACGACACCATGCGCTCAATCTGGCTTTTGTTGGTGACGGGCATGATGCCTGCCTCAATCGGCACATGGATGCCGGCGATGCGCGTCCGCTCCAAGAAGCGGTAAAAGACCTTATTATCAAAGAAAAGCTGGCTGATCAGGTGAGAAGCGCCGGCGTCCACCTTTTTGCGGAGGTTGAGAATATCCTCCACCTCGTCCTTTGCCTCTAAATGGGTTTCGGGGTAGCACGCGCCGGCAACGTCAAAGCCGCCCTTTTGCGTGATGTAGGCGCACAGCTCGGAGGCGTAGCGGAAGTCGCGCTTGGGCTCGACGCCCTGTATATAGTCACCGCGCAGAGCGAGAATATTTTGAATATTGTGCGCGCGGAAATCCTCGAGCGTCGCGTCGATATCCTCCCTCGCGCTGTTGACGCAGGTCAGGTGGGCAACAGACTCCACACCGAGGTCGTTTTTGATTTTGGACGCAATTTCGCAGGTGCGGCTGTGACCGCCGGTACCGCCGGCGCCGTAGGTGACGCTGATAAAATCGGGCTTGAGGGCGCAGATTTCCTCTAACTTGCCGTAGACGGACTCTATCGGCGAGGACTTCTTCGGCGGAAACACCTCAAATGAAAACACGGTTTTGTTCTTTTCAAACAGTGATGTAATGTACATAACAACACTCCTCAATTTTTTTACCAATATACCATTACCCATTATACCACCAAACGCGCCATAAAACAACAAAAAAAATTTTGCCGCGGAGGGTGACCTCCGCGGCGTTGCGACACGCAGCCGTACCGCTTGGGCACGGCGCTTTTTCTGTTGTTCATAAGCGCGCATCCGGCGCTTTTTGGCATAGATTTCGGACTTTTTCTTCCTGCCGAACAAAATCTCCGCCACCGCATCCCCCACCGCGTGAAGGATGAATACATACAAACATACATTAGCCATTTTCCGACCTCCTCAAAACCTTATACTCTTATTATACACAGAAAGGTGTCCAAAAAAACGGACTTTGGTTTTCGGATTTCAGGAGAGCGGCGCGGCGGATTGCCTGCGGTATTTTTCACGCGTAGCCAGTCCGCCGCGGATATGGCGCTCACTTTTGTTTTTTTCGAGCACCGCGCGTACACCGCTGTACAGCGACGGATTGATGCCGCGCAGGCGGTCGGTGACGTCCTTATGTACCGTACTTTTGCTCACGCCAAACCGCTTTGCCGCGTCGCGCACGGTGGCGTTGTGCTCGATGATATATGTGCCGAGCGTTGCCGCCCGTTCCTCTACTGTTTCCATAGCCGTCCTCCCAATGGTTGCTATCCCATCATATGCGGCGGAAAATTTTTGTATGCTAATTCTGCACTTGCAATCTATCGTCGGCTGTGCTACAATAAACAAAAGGAGTGATTTGTATGAAAACACGTAAACATTTTTTGAAAATCAGTGCAATCGCGCTAAGTCTGACGCTCTTGTTTTCTTCCGTCGGTATCACGGCATTAGCGGCGGAAAAAACGCCGCAGGGCATGATTGAGGAAAACAGAGATTTTGAACAGGCGCACAGTGATATGCTGTACGCGATGTTTGAGGCGATGCTGCGGCACGACGATGATTTCGATATCAGCGGCTATGGTCTGGAATATTCACAGGAGAATCTGCAGGCAACCTTTGATGCGATTCGCGGTGTATTTCCGGAAATTTTCTATTTGGATACCATGCAATGCAGCGGATATTATGACTACAACAGCGATAAGTGGTATATGAAAGACATCACCTTTGTCTACAGCATGAACGCAAATGAGGCGGCGGAAAAGCTGACCGCCTTCTATGCCAAGGCGGACGAGTACCTCGCGTTGGTGGACGACACGATGGACGACTTCACCAAGGCGCTGATACTGCACGACGCGCTGGCGCTGAATTCGCACTATAAAGCCCCGAACAGCAACACCTACACCCTGATGGTCGAGGGCTGGGGACGCTGCGAGTGCTACGCGGAAGCGTATGCCTACCTCCTGGCGCAGGTCGGCATCAAGAGCGAGATTGTCAGCTCCGACAATATGAATCACGAATGGATGAAAATCCGTCTCGGCGGCGATGATTATTATTACAATATTGACCTGACATGGGACGATCCGAACTTCAGCAACGGCGAACATCAGGACTTCGCCTCGCATCAGTTCTTCCTGCTCAGCGACGCGGAAATTCAGGACGCAAAGTACGGCAACGACAGGCATTACGGTTACACCACCAATTACCCCTCGACCGACGCCACGTTTGACAACCACACCAACCTGCACAGCCAGACCAATCCCTTCTTCGCCGTCAACGGCACGCTCTACACGCTGATTGAAAAGAACGAGAAGGGCTATATCGCCACGTATGATTATCAAACCGACAGCTACACCGAAATGCTGGAAATTAACGATGTCTGGTACGACGGCAGTCAGTATTCCTGGTGGCCGGGCAACTATTCGAGTATTGCCGCTTACGACGGTTTGCTCTACTTCAACACGCCCGACGCGGTGTACACCTACAATCCCGTCACACGGGAAAAGACGCTGTTCAGCCGCTATACCGGCAGCGACCTGCTGTACGGAATGTATATCCGCGACGGCAAGGTATACGGTCTTGCGGCGGCAAATCCCAATGTCGCGCGTACATCGGTGGAGCTTGGCGAACCGGTGATGAACTACGTCCTCGGTGACACCGACGGCGACGGCATTGTCAACATCGTAGACGCGACCATCATTCAGTACCACCTCGCCGAGTACAGCCTGCTGACCGGCAAGCGCCTCAAGGCGGCTGACTTCGACAAAAACGGCACCGTCGATATCAACGACGTCACCGCGATTCAGATATATATCAATCTGTAACACAAAACCGCGAAGGAACATCCTTCGCGGTTGTTTTTTGATACCAATCTTCATTAAAAAGTAGACTTTCTACTTTTTAATAGCGCCGTAGGCGCGTCAAGATTGTATAAGACGGCAATTGCGCTTTTGCGCAATTGGAAAACGCGCCAAGCGTTTTCTCTCTGATAGAAAGTTGTCT
>JAFUUV010000215.1 GCA_017471345.1 Ruminococcus sp. | reverse complement strand
CGCGCGTATCGCGGCAGGCGCCGTGGTACTCAGCGAGGTGCCGGCGAATTCCACGGCGGTCGGCGTACCGGCGCGGATTGTCAAAATCAACGGCATCCGCAGTGAAACCCTCGACCAGATTCACATTTCCGACCCTGTGGCTATGGCGCTCATGAAGCTTGACGACCGCATCGCTGAGCTGGAAAACGAAATCAATGAATTAAAAAGCAAGGAGTAAACCATGATTTTATATAACTCTCTCGGACAGAAGAAGCAGGAATTTATCCCTCACGACGGCAACAAGGTGAATATGTACACCTGCGGCCCCACTGTTTACCACTACGCGCATATCGGCAATCTCCGCACCTATATCATGGAGGATGTACTTGAAAAATACCTGCGCTTTGCCGGCTATGACGTGAAGCGCGTGATGAATATCACCGACGTCGGTCATCTTTCAAGCGACGCGGACACCGGCGAGGACAAGATGCTTGCCGGCGCGAAGCGTGAACATAAAAGCGTGCTGGAAATCGCGCAGTTTTACACCGACGCGTTTTTTTCCGACTGCGAAAAGCTGAATATCAAGCGTCCCGACGTGGTGGAGCCTGCCACCAACTGTATCGAAGAGTTCATCCATATGATTACCGTCCTGCTCGAGAAGGACTACGCCTATATCGCCGGCGGCAATGTGTACTTTGACACCTCCAAGCTGGACACCTACTATGTGTTTGGCAACATGAACGAGGACGACCTCGCGGTCGGCGTGCGTGACAGCGTGGAGGAGGACGTCAACAAGCGCAACAAAACGGACTTTGTGCTCTGGTTTACAAAATCCAAATTTGACTCGCAGGAGCTGAAATGGGAGTCTCCGTGGGGACTGGGCTACCCGGGCTGGCATATCGAGTGCTCCTGCATCAGCTATAAGCATAACGGAGAGTATCTCGACATTCACTGCGGCGGCATCGACAACGCCTTCCCCCATCACACCAACGAAATCGCGCAATCCGAAGCGTTTCTCGGTCATAAGTGGTGCGGCTACTGGTTCCATGTGCTGCACCTGCTCGACGCGCGCGGCAAGATGAGCAAATCCAAGGGCGATTTTCTGACGGTGTCGCTGCTGGAGAGCAAGGGCTACAATCCGATTGCCTACAGAATGTTCTGCTTGCAGAGCCACTACCGCAAGCCGCTGACCTTCAGCTTTGATAATTTAGACAACACTGTCACCGCCTACAACAAGCTGCGCAAGCGCATCGCCGCGATTCCCGAGGACGGCACGGTGGACGCGGCAAAGGCAGACGCGCTGATTGCGGCGTTCAAGGAAGCGATGGACAACGACCTCAACACCTCGCTCGGTCTGACCAGCGTGTATGATGTGTTGAAAGCCGACGCGAACGGCGCGACCAAACGCTATGTCATCGGCGAGCTGGACAAGGTGCTCTCGCTCGACCTGCTGACTGTCCCCGAGGAGGACGCGGCTCAGACCGACGACGCGCTGACCGCGGAGATTGAATCGCTGATTGCGCAGCGCACCGAGGCGCGTGCCAACAAGGATTGGGCAACCGCCGACGCGATTCGCGACAAGCTCAAGGAAATGCACGTTGTGCTGCTCGATACCAAAGACGGCGTCAGCTGGAAAATAGAAGCATAAATGACGCTCCCCTTCCATACAATGAAATGGAAGGGGCGTTTTTTATGAAATGTTTAATTCTGACAAAGCGAAGCTTGGCTTCCATTGGCTTTTGTTTTTTGATTGGCGCACTGTCGGCGACAGCGGCGATATCCTCAACCGTTCTCGCGGTACAAACCGCGGCTACTCCGAAAGAGGTACCGATTTACCGCGTGGCTTCCGACAGCAAACAGGTGGCTATCTCCTTTGACGCGGCGTGGGGTGACGAACAGACCGAGGATTTGCTCAATATACTCGATACATACGACGTCAAGGCTACCTTCTTTTTGGTGGGCGACTGGGTGGAGCATTTTCCCGACGACGTAAAGGAAATCGCGTCGCGCGGTCACGATATCGGCAACCACAGCGACACGCATCCGCATATGCCACAGCTCAGCGTCAGCGACGAAACCGCTGAGATTCAGCGGTGCAATGACAAAATTGAAGCGTTGACCAACCGCGTGCCGACGCTGTTCCGCGCACCCTACGGCGATTATAACAACGACCTTGTCAACACGGTCAAGAGCTTGGGAATGTACTGCGTACAGTGGGATGTCGATTCTTTGGACTGGAAGGATCCGACACCCGAGCAGCTGACACAGAACGTACTGAAAAAAGTCACCGACGGCTCGATTGTCCTCATGCATAACGGCGCGAAAAATACCCCTGCCGCGCTGCCGTCGATTATCGAGGGCATCAAAGACAAAGGGTATGAGATTGTGCTGATCAAGGATTTGATTCCCGACGGAGAGTATTATACGGATGTGCAGGGTGAGATGCACTTAAACGAACGATAAAACTAGGGCAGCCGCGTGGCTGCCCTTTGTGTGTATTAGTTGTAAACGATGACGGGAGTGCCGTAGCCGGTGTTGTTGTAAATCTTCTGCACCTTGCTGTACGGGGTGTTGACACAGCCGTGAGAGCCGTTGCCCTGATAGATGGTTCCGCCGTAGCTGGAGCGCCAGCTTGCATCGTGAATACCGCAGCCGCCGTAGAAGCCCATCCAGTAGTTGACGAAGGAGGAATAGCCGGGACCGTTGAGGTAGGTATTTCTCGCGCGGGAGGTAATGCTGAAATAGCCGGTCGGAGTGTTGCAGTAACCATCGTTGTTGCCGGTGACGACATCGGTTTCACAGACAAGCTTGCGGTTGACATAAAGCCACATATACTGCTGCTTGATGCTGATTTCGACATAGGTGCCGCCGACGCTCTTGCCGTAGGCGCCGCTGGTAATGGTCTGCGCCGCGATACCCCAAGTACCGACAACCTTGGTTCTGCTCGCGCCGTTAATCTTGTACGGCTGGATGCGGAAATAATACTTGGTGCCGGGCGTCAGGCGAACGGTGTTAAAGTAGTTTTTCGTGGTGGAATCAAGATATTTGAAACCGGTGTAGCGGGATGTAGAATAGTAAATATCGTAGCCGGTGCACCATCTGTTGTGCTTCCACGAAAGGTTGGCACGGGAAACGTAGCTGGTGGAGTCGGTACTCGGCGAGCACATACCGCAGATAAATTTGATGGTTTTGTGGTAGGCGTGATAAATCGCGTCACCGTAAAGAATACGGTAGGGACGCACGCTGTAGTAATACGCTCTGCCTTCCTCCACATCGGTGTCGGAGAAGGTGGTCACCTTGTTG